>JAZOMF010000099.1:0-27164 GCA_045653805.1 Eubacteriales bacterium | reverse complement strand
TGTCGGTTGGCGTCGCTCTTTGCGACAGCTCCACTATTCTACCACTTTCTCCCCTTTTTGTCAATACCTTTTCCTAATTTTCTTTCACTTTGTATACTATTTTAATTTCAACAACTTTTTATCTATCATTTTGTGCATTTTACCGTTTAGTTTGCTTAACTTTGCTATTTTAATACATTTTTGACCCGTATTGCATATTTTATACACTTAATTACAATAATATACACAAAAAGAAGGAGGTGTGATTATGCTGACAATCTTTATCCGAACAGTGATGATTTATTTGATTTTGACCGTCACAATGCGACTTATGGGCAAGCGACAGTTAGGAGAATTGGACGTAGGAGAGCTGGTCATCACCATTCTTTTATCGGAAATCGCCTCCCTGCCAATAACAAATCCCGAAAAATCTTTATTGACAGCAGTAATTCCCATCGCCACATTAGCCGCTCTTGAAATATTCTCCTCCGCACTCATTTTAAAATTTCCCAAAATAAAAAAATTGATTTCCTCAAAACCTGCAATTCTGATTTCTCACGGGAGAATGAACAAACAAGAAATGAAAAAAGTAAGAATATCAATCGAGGACCTCATAACTCAAATTCGCCAAAACGGAATATACGATCTGGACGAGGTAGATTACGCCATCCTTGAGGAAAACGGAAAGATGAGTATCATACCTAAAAGCTTGTACCGTCAGCCCGACCGTAAAGATCTGAACATTCCCGATGACAACAGTGGTATTATGCATGTGCTCATCTCCGATGGAATAATAAACACCCACGGATTGACCATATTAAATAAAAATGAAGAATGGTTGCGTTCTATTCTCGATCGCAACAGCCTAAAGCCCCGTGATATTCTTTGCATGACAGGAAACGATGCAGGCAAGCTATATATAATAAAGGAAGACGGACAAGCCGTCTCCCATTTGGACTAAAGGAGGTCGGACAAGTCATCTTCCTTTAAAACACTATTCTCTTTTTCCCGTGCAAATTTCACCCAAAGGACATTCCTTGCATTGAGGCGAGCGGGCAATACAGGTATCTCTGCCGAACTGTACTATACGATGACAAAAGTCGCTCTGCTCCGAAGGCTCTATATATCCTGCCATTATTTTTTCCACCTTAACGGGATCTTTCAGTTCTTCAGGATAAAAACCAAGTCTGCCGCAAATTCTGATACAATGGGTATCGGCTACAACGGCGGGCTTTTTATATATGTCACCGAGCAAAAGATTAGCAATTTTCCTGCCTACTCCGGGTAGCTTTAGCAATTCATCCATTTCATCGGGTATCAAGCCTCCAAAATCGTCGATAAGCATACGGCAAGCTGCCTTTATCTCCTTCGCCTTCATTCGGTAGAGCCCGCAGGGTCGCACTATTCTTTCCAATTCTTCTATGTGTGCATCAGCAACGCTCTTAAGCGTTGGAAATTTCTTGAAAAGCTCATGGCAAACGACATTTACTCTCGCATCAGTGCATTGAGCCGACAACCTCCCCATAACCAGCAGCTTCCAGCCTTCTTCACCGCCCCACTCAAGGGCGCACACCGCGTCAGGGTATACCTTTTTCAATATTTCAACAGCTATCGCGGCTCTTTTTTTATTATCTGTCATTTTAATTTTTCCTTACATTATTTATATATTAAGTATATATGATTTTTCGGTTATTGTCAATCCGCATTCAAAAGTTTTTTTCGCAAAAGCTCAATGTCACCAAGTGTAATCGTACCGTCTCCATCAACGTCGCCCACATCTATCGGTATAGTGGCACAGTTCAGTTCAAAACGTCGCCTCATTACCAAGAGATCATAAAGATTGATTTTCCCGTCAAGGTCGATATCTCCAACAAGCTTACTACCATCTTCCCGAGAAACACTGTCCGCAAAGCGTTCAGAATTGCAGACCACATTCACCGCAGAATACCAATCTTTATGACCACGACTCATAGCCACCTTATCGGAGCACAAGAAATGCCTATGACTAACACCTTCGTCCAACATCGCCGAATCATCCCAAGTAAGATCAGCATGATACCATTCGTCATC
This sequence comes from Eubacteriales bacterium, assembly GCA_045653805.1. GTDB lineage: Bacteria > Bacillota > Clostridia > Oscillospirales > CAG-272 > SVTX01. Next base: position 25,115 of record JAZOMF010000099.1, on the reverse strand, counting down.
GATCCTAACGTAATTCCACATATGTTCAATAGTGTCACTCGCCACAAAATGTGATGCTATACCACACTCTCGCAAAACCGCCATATAAAGCTGTGTGTATGCCTGGCAGGTACCCTTTCCGCTCCTCAAAAAACTGTATATCGAATCATTTTCAAGTGTTTCATCATATTCAAAATTCATACATATATAATCGTGCAGAAATTCCGCCTTTTTATAGTTAGAAACATATTTATTAGCCTCCAATGCGATCTCCCGCACTCGAGCTCTGCATTCATCCCATGCCAAAAATGCCTCTTCGCCCTCAAATATATACGTAGGCTTCAGTGCAATGACACGCCCCCCCGATTTATAGGAATAAGACATCTGACCACTAACAAAAAAGAGATATGGATCATCCTTAATGATACCCGCAAGGAATCCCGAAAGTTCATCGGGCATAATGCTAAAACTGCTTATATCGATAGAATCCGAAAAACTGTAAAATCCGGATCTAACCACCTCCACAGGAGATCGGTCATCCTCACTTTCCGCCCTTCCGCTCACAGTCATTGCGCAAATAAGTAATACAGCAATCAATATTATTACAACAAGTTTTTTCAACTCGCAATTTCTCCCTAAACAAACAGTTAATCGTTTAATTATATGTAATATACTCATTTTCAATTCCACAAGGCCCAAAAATTTCATCAGCTATTGACGAAATGCAAAATATATGGTAAAATTGCATTATAATTTATTGAAAGAAAGAGCACAAAAATGAAACAAAATAAAAAGCAAAAGGGACTATTGCTTAAATTTTTGCCCTACTACAAGCGACACACTCCCGTAATGATAAGCGACCTTTTCTGCGCGGCTCTTACAACAGTATGCGAGCTTGTTCTTCCTATGATCGTCCGAGAAATAACCGACGTTGCCACCAACGACATCGCAAGCTTGACACTCGATCTTATTTTAAAGTGCGGTATTTTTTATCTCGTGTTAAGAGTCATTGATACCGCCGCAAACTACTATATGACCACCGTTGGCCATATCATGGGTACTAGAATCGAGACCGATATGCGCCGAGACCTTTTTGCTCACCTGCAAAAGCTCTCATTCTCATATTACGACAACACGAAAATAGGAACGCTGATGTCACGAATCACCAACGACCTTTTCGACGTCACCGAGTTTGCACATCATTGTCCCGAGGAATTTTTCATTGCGGGAATTAAGATCGTCTGCTCATTCATCCTGCTTTGCACCATGAGCGTACCGCTTACGCTTATCGTGTTCTCGGTAATTCCCTTAATGATCGGCACATTGATCTTCTTCAGATTTAAAATGAAGAAAAATTTCACCGAGTCGAGAAAGCACATAGGCGAGCTCAACTCTCAGATCGAGGACAGTCTGCTTGGCATACGAGTAGTAAAATCCTTTGCAAAAGAGGGACTCGAGCAGGAGAAATTCGATAAGGGCAACAAGAAGTTCTTGAAGCTCAAGTCCGAGCGCTACCACATTATGGGCGCATTTACATCATCCACCAGACTTTTCGATGGTATTATGTACATAGTTGTGGTAATAATCGGTGCAATCTTCCTCACTCTGCCCGAGTCCAATCCCGCAAGCATTACCACCGCTGATTATGTGGCGTATCTTATGTTTGTTTCCACTCTGTTGGCGTCCATTCGCCGTATCGTTGAATTTGCAGAGCAGTTCCAGCAGGGTATGAGCGGAATCGAGCGTTTCCAAGAAATTATGGACACCGAGCCCGAGATTGCCGATTCCAAAAACGCCGAGGAGCTCAAGGACGTTGTGGGAGAGGTTGAATTTAGCGACGTTTCATTCCGATATGAAAGTGAAAAATCCAACGTTCTCACAAACCTCAACCTGAAGGTCAAAGCTGGCGAAAGCATTGCGCTTGTTGGTCCCTCAGGAGGCGGAAAAACTACTCTCTGCTCTCTCATACCGAGATTTTACGAGGTCAACTCCGGTTCAATACTCATAGACGGCAAGGATATAAAGAATATCACTCTCCGCTCCCTCAGAGACAACATCGGCGTAGTTCAGCAGGACGTTTATCTCTTCTCGGGCAGCGTTCGTGAAAATATCGCATACGGAAAGACCGATGCCACCGACGAGGAGATATTCAACGCGGCTCGCATGGCGGGCGCCCACGATTTCATATCCGCCCTTCCCGATGGGTATGACACCTATGTCGGAGAGCGTGGAGTCAAGCTCTCGGGCGGACAAAAGCAGCGAATCTCCATCGCTCGTCTGTTCCTCAAAAATCCTCCCATTCTTATCCTCGACGAGGCGACAAGCGCGCTTGATAACGAAAGCGAGAAGCTGGTTCAGGATTCCCTTGAAAGACTTGCGGTTGGTCGAACCACATTTACTATAGCCCACCGTCTTACAACTATAAGAAACGCCGATAGGATCCTAGTTCTCACCGAAAACGGCATAGAGGAATCGGGATCTCACGCCGAGCTTATTGACAAGGGCGGCATTTACAGCGAGCTTTATAAGCTTTATTCGGAACTTTGATAAAAACAAAAAAGAGACACGAAAGTGAACCCTGTTCAGTTCACTTTCGTGTCTCTTTTTTATTAGTATGTTAGCCCCACCGAGCCGTGTATCTGTAGAAATGGAACCCTGCAAATCCAGGGCGGCGCTCTCCGGGCGACTTTACTGCTCCCAGCATCTCACAGTTTGTCGGGACAAGTCAACCGATACAAACGGGAGGAGGTCTGCAAACCATCGCGCTTCTTCAAGCTCCTTTAATCAATTGTAGGTCTCAATCAAGCAGATATCACGCACTAAGCAGGATAATTCTAAAATCAACACCTATGGGCTTTTACACCCATAGGTGGTTTGTTTATAACGAATTTTAAGCTTAATTTCGTTTCAAAAACTTACTTTCTCATTGGCTTATACCATAAAAATAATTAGGTTTAAATGCTTACAAATTCTCCACACAATTCTCTCACGTCCGCCTAAAAATCTTAATTTTCCATTGGCGTATACCTTAAAAAATGCGTTTGTTTATAAACCTATAAGTATTTTTAAAACTTAAATTTCCATTGGTGTGTACCTTACCTTATATACTCAGAAAGCCTTAAATACAGTTTTAAATTTCCATTGGATCATACCTTTAAAATTCAATAACGGTTTACGAGCTTACTTACATACAGATAAAATTCAGATTTCCATTGGCCTAAAACCAACCTTTACTTGATGTAAATTTAATATTCAATTTTAAAATATTCAATTGTAAGATTTTGTTTTTGAGTATTACGAAAGCAACAGCTTACGCGTCATAATCCTCTTCGCTGTCAAACATATCATCGAAGAAATCAGCGACCTTATCAAATTCATCTTCATCGTCAACAGTGACGAACACTTCTTCGCCATCTTCGTCTTCTACAAGCTTGAGCAGCACATATTCGATTATGCCCTCGTTGTTCTCCTGCGCGCCTGCAGGTGTCATCGCATAGTAAACAACTCCTTCGATCTCCGCGTCACCAATGACCTCGAAATCGATCTCCTTTCCATCCTCATCGGTCAAGGTGATGATGTTGCTTTCCTCAGCGTTCTGTGGTTCCATATTCTTGTTGTCGTTCATCGGACGTTACCTCTCTTTCCTCGGAACTCCAAAATCTATATAAAGCTGGCGCACGTTGGCGTGAGCTTTTGGGGTTCTTCTCTTTTCACTTGTATTATACCACAAAAGTTTCATTCTGTCAATAGTAATTTTGTGCATTTTTTACACTCGGAACGAATTTTTTGTGTGGTTTTTAAAATATTTTTATGTTTTTATTCTTCACCGAAATCAAGGGCATCGGACAAAATAAAATTGCTGACCATCATGCCTTTTTCGGTAAACATACAATGCTCTCCGTCGATTTTTACAAACTCCGGAGCATACTTTTTAAATGTGGGAAACTCTTCCGTAAGTTCTCTGCCGAATTTTGCTTTGAAATCGGCAAGACAAACTCCCTCAGCAAGCCTCATTCCGAGCATAACGTACTCGTTTTCAGCCTCGCTTTGAGAGATGTCTTCCACATCTATTATAATGCTCTCGCCGCCAATATATGCATCAATATCGCGAGAATGGGCAAATCTTTTTCCGCCAAAATACGAGTGTGCCGCCACACCAAAGCCAAGATAGCCGTCACAATGCCAATATTTGAGATTGTGGCGCGATTCTCTGCCCTCTTTTGCAAAATTGCTTATTTCATATTTATGATAACCGTTTCCCTGCAAAACGCGCCCCATTTCGGCGTACATATCGGCAACGGTGTCCTCGTCGGGAAGTACCAGACTATCTCTGCGGCGACCGAAATTCGTTCCATCCTCCACCGTGAGGCAATAGGACGAAATATGCTCGGGGCACATCTCAGCAATTGTTTCCACCGACTGGCAAAAGCTTTCCTTGCTCTGCATGGGAATCCCGTACATAAGGTCAACTGAAATATTGTCAAATCCCGCTTCACGCGCCTCGGAAAAGGTAGCTTTGAAATCTCCAAAATTGTGTATTCTTCCAAGCGCCTTCAATTCCCCGTCGTGAACGCTCTGCATACCGATACTGAGGCGATTGACGCCGCTCTCTCGAATCTTTCGAAGCTTTTCGCCGTCTGCCGACCTGGGATTAGTTTCAATGGTGATCTCTCCACCTTCCGCAATGCCGAAATTCATTTTCACTGCATCGAGTATGCGACGTATCTGTTCGGAAGACAGAAGTGTGGGCGTGCCACCGCCAAAATACACGGTATCAGCCACGGGAACTTCGCCGCTTTCACGTATTTTTGCCGCAAATGTTGCAATTTCCTTGCAAAGACGTGCGGTATAGCGTTCTTTTTTATCCTCATCCGCTCTTTGAACCGAGCAAAAGTCACAATAGTGACACTTCGATAAACAAAACGGAACGTGGATATATATACCCACGTTTCGTTTATTATTAAGGTTAATTGCACCCATATCAGTCGTCGTCTCCCAGCTTGAGGACTGCCATAAATGCCTCGGGGGATACCTGAACGCTACCAAGCTGGCGCATCTTCTTTTTACCCTCCTTCTGCTTTTCAAGCAGCTTCTTCTTACGGGTAATATCACCGCCGTAGCACTTTGCAAGCACGTCTTTTCTCATAGCCTTAACGGTCTCTCTTGCGATGACCTTGGAGCCGATAGCCGCCTGGATCGGAACCTCGAAGAGCTGTCTCGGGATGTTCTCCTTAAGTCTTTCGGCGATCTTTCTCGCTCTTGCATATGCCTTTTCCTCGTGAACGATAAAGGAAAGCGCATCCACCTGATCTCCGTTTAGCAAGAAGTCAAGCTTAACAAGCTTTGAAGGCTCATAGCCCTTAAGCCCATAGTCAAGCGATGGGTAACCGGGGGAGCGGCTCTTGAGCGCATCAAAGAAATCGTAAATTATCTCGTTAAGAGGGAGATCGTAGTGAAGCTCAACTCGCGTTGAGTCGATATATTTCATATCGTGGAAAACGCCTCGTCTATCCTGGCAAAGGTCCATAAGTCCGCCCACAAACTCGGTGGGGGTGATGATGCTTGCCTTAACGAGAGGCTCTTTCGCATACTCGATCACATCGGCCGTTGGAAAATTGGAGGGGTTGTCGATCATCACCGTTTCGCCGTCGCGAGTCTTAACCTCGTAAATAACGCCGGGAGCGGTGGTAATAAGGTCGAGATTGAACTCTCGCTCAAGTCTCTCCTCTATTATTTCCATGTGAAGAAGACCCAAGAAGCCGCAACGGAAGCCAAAGCCCAGCGCAATAGAGGTCTCGGGCTCAAAGGTAAGCGCCGCATCGTTAAGCTGAAGCTTATCAAGGGCATCACGAAGGTCTCCGTATCTTGCACCGTCTGCGGGATAGATACCTGCGAAAACCATGGGCTGTGCAGACTTAAATCCGGGGAGAGCCTCCGCGGCGGGATTATCTGCATGGGTAACGGTATCACCCACTCGAGTGTCCCCCACGCTCTTGATAGACGCGGTGATGTAACCAACCTCGCCCGCTCTGAGGCAATCACACCTGCAAAGCCCAAACGCCTCCATAGTGCCGACCTCAACCACCTCAAACTCCTTACCCGTGCTCATAAGTCGAATGGTCTCACCTGCTCTGAGGCAACCGTCGAACACTCTGACGTTTACAACAACACCCAAGTAGCTATCATAATAGGAATCGAAAATAAGACACTTGAGGGGGGCATCCTCATCACCCATGGGCGCAGGAATATCACGAACAACCGCCTCAAGAACCTGCTCGATGTTAAGTCCTGTTTTTGCAGACACCGCAGGACATTCCTCTGCGGGAATACCTATCTGGTCCTCAATATCCGCTCTTGCCTTTTCGATATCAGCCGAGGGGAGGTCGATTTTATTAACTACAGGAATTATTTCAAGCCCTGCGTCAACCGCAAGATATGCGTTTGCAAGAGTTTGCGCCTCGATTCCCTGAGTAGCAACAACTACCAGGAGCGCACCGTCACAAGCATTGAGCGAGCGGGAAACCTCGTAGTTAAAGTCTACGTGACCGGGGGTGTCAATAAGGTTAAAGACGTATTTTTCACCATCGGGAGCAAGATAATCAAGCTTTACCGCTCTCGCCTTAATTGTGATACCTCTCTCCTTTTCCAGATCCATATTATCAAGAACCTGCTCCTCCATCTCACGCTTGCTGACTGCCTGTGTGGACTCGAGAATTCTGTCCGCCAAGGTAGATTTACCGTGGTCTATGTGCGCTATGATGGAAAAGTTTCTTATCTTTTTCATTCTGTCACTTCTTGACATTAAATTTATCTCCATTCAATATAATAGCATTTTTACACATTTTATATTTTACCATATTTTCTCGATTTCTGCAATAGCTTTCGCAACTTTTTTGCAAAATATCTCAAAGCCGATTTCGCAACCTTTTTCGACAAAAAATAGTCACCATCTACACACTCCCGCATAATATGATAGTGAGAACGGCGTTCTCAATCTTACACATATCACCTAAGGAGGATATTTTATGAATAACAACTGCCTTTGCGGACTTTTCAACGATAACTGGATCTGGATCCTTATCATCGCTTTCCTTCTCATCACCTGCTGCTGCCATTAAGTGATGATTTTGTTGGGAGGGTGCTTTTGAGAAAAAGCACCCTCCCAACGCCCCACCCGAAAACCTTTTAAGAAATTGGTTGTTCTTAATCAAAGTTCTTCTTTCTGCACAAAAAAATCTCTCCAATCGGAGAGATAATTTCACTATTAAATCAATCAATTTTTGAGAAGTTTTTTTGGGGGGAGAGGTGTGTGGGAGAATGGGTGTTTTTTCAAAAACACCCATTCTCCCACAAGCACCTTCTACTCTAATCTCAAATAATCGCTATTCAAAAATGCGTGAGCGGAAAGCATTGAATCCGTAGGGATCATTTTCTTTGCTCCACACTTTGCACATTTAACACACACGCCCTCGTCCGACACTTCGATTTCATAATCGGAATCATCGCGGTCAAGCTCGCCGTCGGGAAGAGGCTCTCTTCCCTCGGGATAGCACTTGCAAAAGATCTTGCCCTCTGCATCAAGGTCGCCTACGATATATGAAATCACGTCCAAAACTTGAGGATCGGGAAGAGTTTCCTCGTCTCCGTGCAGGTCCTTAAAGTCCTCTATTCCGTTCTCCTCCAGCATATCAAGCAGCTCAAGCTCGGTACGTGCCAGCTCTGCCTTAACCTTGTTGCTCTCACCCACAAATCCAATATTTATATTGGAATAAGGGCAAGGAAGCATAAATACATCCTTGGAAAAGAACATATTGTTATTAACGTTATAGGTGTGAGGCTTGCTGCAGAAAATGCAAGGCACGGTAAGTCTCATAGTGCCCTCTTCCTTGCGATATACCACCTGCATCTCGCTCTTGCCACAGGTACACTTCAGCTTTACCATATCACCCGCAAGGGTAAAAAGACCTACAAGGCTGAGAACACCGGAGCCGCATTCGGGGCAACGGTAAGCCACGGTAGTCTGCTTCTGATCAATAACCATATTTTACTCCAATCAACTATTGCATTTATTATGCTCTGTCATTTTACATAATATGCAACGTAATTATTTATTGACATAGGGCTGTCACATCAAGCGACAGCCCTTATTTTTAATTAATATCCAAGAGTTGCAAGGAAGGGCTTAGCGGTGTCGATCTGATTGATAGCATCAGTGAACTTAACGCCATTATCCTTCTGCTCATTTTTATACCACTCGTCGATTCTTTCATTGACAAGTCCGGTCTTTGCAGACTCGTACCATGTCTCGCCTGCATGATCCTTGAAGAAGATCACGCCATACTGAGTCTTGGTAGTAACCTTGTTGGTGGTGGAATCGGTAGAGGTAATCTTGATCTCAATGATATCAGAAAGAGTATTATTCTGACGATCAGCAGCCTCTATCCAATCGTTAAGTTTTTTATAGTTGGCAGTAAACGCGCCTGCAGCAGACTTCTCGATGATATCGTAACTGAACACCTCATCATCGCTATGCTCGTGCTCCTCGGAAGCATGCATATCCTCATACATCTTATCTGCAATCTCTATGAATGCATCAACGTCCTTGGTTTCGTTTGCCTTGAAGTTCTCGATAAACTTAGCAATAGCATCTTTATCGTTGGAGATGAGGTAGCTGAAGTTGTGAGTGAGCTCCTTATTGAAGTGAGAAGGCTCTACTACATAGTAAACGGTAACCTTGTAGGACTCGTATGTCTTAACGTTGCTATTGGTTGTGGTAGTAGTTTCGGACTCGGAAGAAGACTCGGAAGAAGACTCAGTAGTAGCCTCCTTCTTGGTTTCAGTGGTAGCTGCGGTAGTTACCTTTTCGGTAACGGTTCCCTCTTCCTCGACGATAGTACCATCATACTTCTCTGCAGGCTCAACTGCATCGGTTCCGGTCTCCTCGTTACCAAAGAAAAAGTCGTTGAGGCTATTGTCAGCATTGGTGCCTGTCTCGGTCTCGTACTTGATCTCGGTCTCGTACTTATCCCAAGCATTTGTAGACTCAGCCTCGGTAGACTCGGTCTCGGTAGCTGCGGTAGTAGAAGTAGTAGCGGTAGTTGAGGTAGTGTCCTTCTCCTTGCTCTCGGACTCGTACTTCTCTACAAGAGAAGCGAACTCCTCGGGAGACTTTGCGGCAGCAATACTGTTAGCAATTTCCTTAACTGTTGCCTTCCACTCATCAAAAGCTTTTTCATCAGCGAAGCTCTTGGAGGTGTTGCTGATGCTGTAAGTAAGGCAATTTACAGTATAGAAATCGCTCTTATTGTTCTCACGGTACTCAACGATGTCACCGCTATTGCTCTCTGCATTTGCCTCATAGTCGGCAATGATCTTTTCCTCAAACTTACTTGCAAGGTAGCTGAGCTCGTAGCAACGACGAACAACGTTCTTATTTACACCGTTACCGTACCAGTCGGAGTAAGAAATTCCGAGGCTATTGAGATTAGTGTCGATACCCTTAAGGATCTCCTCGATCTCTGCCTTATCTTCATCATCAAGCTTAAGACCGTTCTTCTTTGCATTGTTTGCATAGATAACGGTTCTTTCAACAGTAGGCTGTACCTGACTCATAAAATACTCGTACCAAGTACCCTTGAACTCGCCAAGGAACATGGAGTCGTAAGAGCCCTTAGGCGCATACTCTTGATTGCGAAGATCGCTAGTGATATCCAAGCTGATATATCCGTAGCTTGCATAAGAGCCATACTGATTGTACCAATTCATGATGTAGTCATTCATATAGAAGCTCATCATTGCACCGTCAATGCTTACTTCTCCCGCAGATGCAGCGGTCTGCACCTTAAGGAAAAGTCCCATTTCACTCATTACCGATGCGGCAAGAGTAAGGACAATAATTACAGCCAAAGCGACAACAGCTATTGCAATAAGCTTGTCAAACTTTGACTTTTTTGCCATAGTTTTTTGTTTTCCCATTATAGGTTCCACCTTTTCATTGTATTTCGATTTTTTGATTCTCCACATGGCCGCGGAGCATAACATTTCTAATTATAATATAATCGCGTGAAAGTTTGTTGAATATATTATGAACAAGCCGAAAATTTTTAGCAACATTCGATTTTAGACATTCATTATCATAGGAATTATCATAGGCTTGCGCTTGGTCGTTGTATAGATATACTTGGCAAGATCATCCTTGACTTTTCCTTTGATATGATACCAATCAAGTCTGCTACCCGACTTGAGACAGTTATTAACTGTGCCAAGCACCACTTGACGCATCTCTTCCATAAGGTCCTCACTTTCACGAACATAAACAAATCCGCGAGACACGATATCGGGACCCGAAAGCAGATATCCACCGTCCGAGCTTACAGTAGCCACAACTACAATAAGGCCATCCTGGGAGAGCAGGAGTCTGTCTCGAAGCACTATACTTCCAACGTCGCCAACTCCATATCCGTCTACCAGAACCTTACCTGCGGTAACTGTTCCGCTGATCTTGGCACCGTTTTTGTCAATTTCAAGCACGTTTCCAATGTCGGAAATAAAGATGTTTCTCGAATCCATTCCCATTGCAAGTGCAAGATCGCGATTTGCCGCAAGGTGCTTGTACTCACCGTGTACAGGCATAAAATACTTAGGTCTTACCAGTGCCTGCATCAGCTTCAGCTCCTCCTGGCAGGCGTGACCCGAAACGTGAACATCGGCAGAAGCATCGTGAATAACCTTGACTCCACACTTACAAAGCTCGTTGATTATTCTTCCAACCAGCTTCTCATTTCCGGGAATTGCACTGGAAGAAATGATTACCACGTCGTTCATGCTGAGTTGAACCTCGCGATGCTCACCAAATGCCATACGATAGAGTGCACTCATAGGCTCACCTTGGCTTCCCGTAGTGACTATAGTGATCTGCTCGGGATTATACTTGCGAATTTCGGAAATATCGATAAGCACGCCCTTGGGAACATTCATATATCCAAGCTCCACCGCTGCACCCACGATGTTTAGCATACTGCGACCTGTGACCGCTACCTTTCTGCCGTGTCTTGCCGCCGCGTCGATTATCTGCTGTACGCGGTGAACGTTTGAGGAGAAGGTTGCGATAACTATTCTCTGCTGCTTGTGGGTGTTAAAAATATACTCGAGCGAAGCTCCAACCTTACGCTCCGAAGGAGTGCTACCGGGACGCTCTGCGTTTGTAGACTCGCACATTAGGAGCATAACTCCCTCTTTGCCAAGCTCGCCCAAGCGGGTTATATCCATTATCTCGCCATCAATGGGGGTGAGATCAAGCTTAAAGTCGCCCGAATGAACGATAGTTCCAAGAGGGGTCTTGATAGCCAAAGCGCAGGCATCTGCAATAGAGTGGTTGACGTGTATGAACTCAACACTCATTCCGCCAAGTCGAATAACGTCACCCGCCTTGACCTCAATAAGCTTAGGCGCTACGTCAAGAGAAAACTCCTTGAGCTTATTGCGAACGATACCGACGGTGAGTCGTGTACCGTAAATCGGGGGATTGATATTGCGAAGCACATACGGAATTGCACCAATGTGATCCTCATGTCCGTGGGTCAGCACTATTCCTCTAACCTTAGAGGCGTTTGCCTCAAGATAGGTAACGTCCGGAATAACCAAGTCAACTCCGGGCATCTCCTCATCCGGGAATGCCAGACCGCAGTCGATGACTACGATATCGTCACCGCACTCAATCGCGGTCATATTCTTACCTATCTCGTGAAGTCCTCCCAAGGGGATAATTCTGACCTTGGCGTTAGGATCATATTTGATCTCGGGCAGAGAAAACTGCGTTTTATCTGTCTTTTTATTATTTGAAGATCCGCTGGGCTTATTGTTTTTTTGAGGAGTCTTTTTGCGAGATGCGATTTTTTTGTTGCTTTTGTCTGCCTTGGTCATCGCATCAAAAATTGCGATCTCCTCCTCGGCAAAGCTCATCTCATTGATCAGATCATTCTCTGTAAAATTGCGCTGACTTGCATTTTTCTGGGGAGAGTGGCGCTTGCTCTTTTTGTGCATTGCGGGAATATCGGGCTTTTTGGGTCCGCCCTTTGCACTTTGCTTGTTTTCGGTTTTTCCTTTATTGTTTTTCTCGCTCTTTACAACGTTCTTGTCGGTTTTGTGCGAGTTTTTATCCGTGTAACCGTTTTTTGCCATTACATAATTCCTTTCTCTAATTTTCTCTTTTTTCAAAATAGCTGTTTTTATCGCTTTGCAGTGATGCAAAACGCCATTTCACACCAAAATTTGAATAAAAACAGGCAACACGCCAAAGCCTCCCCAAATAGACCCGCCTTCGTTCCGCAGGTCTTTGAGGACGCTGATGCTTTTGCGGCATGGGAGAAATACACCGCCAAATTAAGTTGTGAAATATATAATCAAGAGGGTCAACCCCTAAAAATTCTATTTTTTTGATAATCACTTTACAAATTATACTACAAAATAATGATTTTGTCAATAGTTAGCTTTCGACAACCATCTCCGTTCATCAACGTAGATACAACATCATTTCATTATAGCAAAACCGCAAGCATAGCCACTCCACCGCCGCATAATGCACCTACCAAAAACAAGACAGCGTTTAAAATCAAATAGCCAATCTTCCCCGCCCGGCGACTCCTTTTTTTAACACCGTGAGACTCTATTATTCTGCTTGCCTCGCGAACCATGTCCCCCTCTTGTGCAAGACTTTCTCTTCGCAGTACAAAATACACTTCCTCAAACACATCACTTTCCGCCGTCTTAACAACAATCATCTTTTTTTGAGCACCCTTTATCATATTTTCCTCCGATTTTAACAAACTACCGCATTTTGTTCTAGTTTTGCCATTTAATCCCCATCGAAACCTCTTCAAATAAATATTTTTACGAAAACTGCTAATAATATTTTAGACTGAGGGAATCTTATCGAATATAGATCTTATTCGACGACATTCGACAAATTTATGTATATAGTTTGTAAACAATACATAAATTTCCAATTTTGGTGTTGACATTCCATTTTTCGTGTGTTAAAATCAATGTGTAAAAATTATATTTTGTCGAATCGACTAAATCGTGATAACCTCATGCAAAGGAGAATAAAGATATGAAATCAACCGGCATTGTAAGAAAAGTAGACGAGCTCGGCCGCGTGGTGCTCCCCATCAGCATCCGCCAGACCTTGGATATCGGAGAAAAGGATTCTCTTGAAATTTTCACCGACGAAAATAGAATAATCCTTCAGAAATATCAGCCCTCTTGCATATTCTGCGCTAATGCAGACAATATCGTTTTCTTCAACGGCAAGCGCATCTGCGAGGATTGCCTCAAGAAGATAAAGGAATCATTTTAAGTAATTAAATCCAAATAAAAATTCAGGGTTGATCGGATTTTTCCGCGCATCCCTGTTTTTATGCCTAAATATTGCTCAAAAATTCAAAAAAGCCCTTGTGAAAGTCCTTTAATTATGATATAATAACTATGTGTTGCACAATTCATTAAGAAAGGATTTTATCACTATGAATTGCACAAAGCTTATCGAAAGCATAAACGCCGGCGCACTCGACGACAAATTCACTGTTCTTTATGGCAAGGAAAACGTAGAGAGCGCAAAGGCAAGATATATAAAGACTATAGAGGAGTTCGTTGCTCTTTACGGCGCAGACCGTGATGTAAGTCTCTTCTCCGTTGCAGGCAGAAGCGAGCTTTCGGGCAACCACACCGACCACAATAAGGGTTGCGTTGTTGCCGCATCCATCAGCCTGGACATCATCGCAGTTGCCGCTCCCACCTCCGACACCATAGTAAGAGTTAAGAGCGAGGGCTTTGACGAGGATGTGGTTGACATCGCCAAGTACGCCGCTCCCGTCCAAGCAAAATTCGGCAAAAGTGAGTCCATCATAGCAGGTATGTGCGCAGGTCTTAAAGCTAACGGACATAACGTTGGAGGCTTTGTAGCTTATACTACCTCCAGCGTACTTAAGGGCTCGGGGCTTTCCTCCTCTGCCGCATTCGAGGATATGATCGGCACTATCGAGAGCCATCTCTACAACGACGGCAAGGTGGACAATGTTGAGATCTCCAAGCTTTCGCAGTGGGCTGAAAACGTATTCTTCGGCAAGCCCTGCGGACTTATGGATCAGGTTGCTTGCGCAGTTGGCGGCATCGTAGCTATCGACTTCGCCGACACCAAGAATCCCATCATCACCCCAATCAGCTTTGATATGACCGCGGCAGGCTACAATCTCTGTATCGTAAATACCGGTGGAAACCACGCCGACCTTACCGATGATTACGCGTCCGTTCCCTCCGAGATGAAGGCGGTGGCCGCTCACTTCGGCAAGGCAGTTCTCCGCGAGGTAGATGAAGCTGATGTTATCGCCGCAATTCCCGCCCTCCGCGAGAAGGTTGGCGACAGAGCAATCATGCGCGCGCTCCACTTCTTTGAGGAAAACCGCAGAGTTGCAAAGCAAAAGGCGGCTCTTGAGTCGGGCGACCTCGATACCTTCTTCGAAAACGTTAAGGCATCTGGACGCTCCTCCTTCTGCTATCTCCAGAACGTATACACCACCAAGAACGTAAGCGAGCAGGGTCTTTCCCTCGCTCTTTGCATCGCGGAAAAGCTCCTCGGTGACAAGAAAGCGGCTTGGCGTGTTCACGGTGGCGGATTTGCAGGCACTATACAAGCTTTCGTTCCTACCGAAACAGTTGCAGAATACAAGGCGGCTATGGACATGTGCTTCGGCGAGGGAGCGTGCATCGTTCTCGAAATCAGACCCATCGGCGCTACTAAGGTAATTTAAAAATATGAAAAACAAAAGAAACATTCCCATCACCTCCGTAAGCCTCTCTCCCGATAAAAAGAAGATGGTCATTTCACTGGCACTCGTCTCCCTTGTATCATCTGTCATCTATTTCGGTGCCTGCTACGGAATTGATTATCTCGAAATCAGCGATCCCACATCTGCTATGATCATAAGCATAGTTTCCGTTGTCGTTCCCGTTATATTCTGGGTAACATTGGCAGTATTTCTTGTAGTGTACTTGATATATAATCGCGCATTCAGCCGCAAAAATATCACTATCGATATGCTCCCTCGAGAGTGGTCGATGGAGCAAAAGGAAAGCTACATTTCAGACGGCAAAAGAAGAATGGAAAAATCAAAATGGATGCTCTACATCATCATCCCTCTTTTAGTTCCGGTCGCACTTGATGCCCTCTATCTTTTCACATTTCCGCTCATCCAAAATCTTTTTGGAATAACCACAAAATAAGCGAGTAATAAAATGCAGAATTATAAAATTTGCTGCCTGTATTCGGGTTCAAAGGGGAACTCTACCTTTATCTCGGCAGGCGGCGCAAAAATACTTATCGACGCAGGCAGAAGCGCAAAGGCGCTCTGCTCCGCGCTTTCAAGCATCGGTGAAACCATAGACAACATCGATGCTATCTTTATAACTCACGAGCACAACGACCACGTCTCGGCGCTTCAGGTGCTCTCGCACAAGCATCAGATACCAATTCATATGCTTTTAAATTCGGCAATGATCTTTAACGGTCTTTGCGACGAAAAGCTTTGCGATTGCTTGAGAATTTATAGGGGTAATTGCTTTGAAACAAAGGTAAACGAACTCCGCGTCAAGGCATTCCCCACTCCTCACGACAGCCGCGCGGCAGTGGGATACAAATTTGAATTTGAAGACGATAACGGCAAAACAGTATCTCTCGGAGTATCCACCGACACAGGATATGTGACAAACACCATGCGTGAAAATCTTATGGGTTGTGAGTCGGTTGTTATCGAATCCAATCACGATCTCATAATGCTTGCCGAAGGTCCGTATCCTTACGAATTGAAGCAACGAATCAAATCCAAGCACGGGCATCTTGCCAATCCCGATTGCGCCGCCCTCGCCGCTGAGCTTTACGAAAGCGGCACCAAGCACATTATGCTGGCGCACCTCAGCGAGGAAAACAACTTGCCCGAAATAGCATTCAACGAGGTGTTTACCGCAATCGCTGACGAAAGTTTTGACCTTAAAGTAGCAAAACAGGACGCACCCGTTTGGCTTGTCGGTGAATAAGGTGATTAAACAAATTGCAATTTATGGGTGAGATAGACGATATTCGCCAACCGTAGGGCGGGGGTTTACTCCCGCCGCAACGAACAATTTAAATTTAACACAGGTGGGACGTCGAGGGCGCCGTCCCCTACGGTCTTAAACGATTGCCAATTTGTTTACCGTAGAAAGATTTAAAACGATTTCGCGGTCGTAGGGGACGGCGCCCTCGACGTCCCATTAACGAAAATTTCAAAACTAACAAAACGGCGGGAGCAAGCCCCCGCCCTACGGTCTTAGGGCATCGCGCCTCCCCGACAAATAAAAATTTGAACAAAAACAAATTTTAACTCCCCGTGAGGTAATTATGGCAACAATAAGATTTATAACAATCGGCACACTTAAAGAGGACTACCTCCGCGAGGCGGTCAAGGAATACGAAAAGAGACTTTCGGGCTTTTGCAACGTGGAGCAGATCAATCTCAAGGAGGCAAAGCTTCCCAGCGACCCCTCCGACGGAGAGATCAAGCGCGCCCTTGCAGACGAGGCAAAGGCAATTCTTGCCGCCATGCCAGACCGCTCTTATAAGGTCGCTATGTGTGTCGAGGGCAAGCAATTCTCTTCCGAGGAGCTGGCAGCAAAGTTAGATTCCGCCTTTTCACAAGCGAATGAGATCTGCTTCGTCATCGGCTCGTCTCACGGACTTGACGATAGCGTAAAAAATGCCGCCGATCTCCGTCTTTCGGTCTCAAAAATGACCTTCCCCCACCAGCTTATGCGCGTGCTTCTTATAGAGGGAGTATATCGCTCAATGAGTATTATCAAGGGTACGAAATATCATAAATAAAAAACAGAGGTTCAATGAACCTCTGTTTTTTATTCGTTTATTTTCTGCGCCATTCTATATCGTTATATGGAGTATCCTCAACACCCTTAGCGCGAAGACCCGAAACCATACGGTCAAGAGTGCCCTTCCACATCTTCTTGAACCACTTTGTGTGTCCAAACCACTTTACGAGAGTGGGGCTGATTGCATAGTATGTACGAATGAACAATCTTCCGTACCAAGTAGAGCCAAGTGTGTCATCACGGAAACGGCGAAGAGCCCAAACCTCGGGGCAATCGTATGAGCCGTAAACACAGGTTGCAACGTAGCAGCCACTTTTTTGAGGGGGTTCATACGAGGGATTAACTTCTTTGATTCGTTCTATAACATAATCTTCAAGTTGCATTCCATCTCTCACTAAATTCTGAGCATTTCCATAGTATACAGCAGCTATTTTCTTACGTCCAATATCATAAAAAAAGTTGCCTAATTGTACATCTCCATTTACACAAACACGGACACGATAATCAAATTCTTGTTCTGCCCCAGTTACGCTAATATAGCTTAAATAATGATTTCTTGCTGCATTTACAAAATCGCATAATAAAAGTGATGTTGCATCAGCTATTTCACAATAATAGGCCGTTTTGTTTTTCTCATCGACATTTTTAAAAATTAACTCTAATGATTCAATACATGCATTAGTAACATTTGATGCCGCGGATGAGATTTCTGACAATTTGCAATTTTTTGATGTAAAATATACACTATAGAAGTTTGCTTCCCAATCATTTGGATTTTCAATAGCAATTTTTTTATAATAATCCGATGCATTTTCACAATTGTTTGATTCTTTGGCACGACGCGCTAAAATATACAAATTTTCCAGTTGTGATGTAGTATCTATTTTTACAGTACCTTGAACATCTACAGTTCCCTCAATCATCATTTTCTTTGCTTCTTCCACGGAGTATTTTGTACCACAAGTTTGGCACACAAAAAAGCCTTCCTGTTTTATAAGCTCTGTGCTTCCGCACATTTCACAAGTTAATTGTTTCATTATTTTAATCTCCTTTAATTATCTCTTATTGATTTTCCTAATGAAGTTATAGTGTAAAGAGTTTCACCGTATGTGTTTTCTCCGCATTTAACAATATAGTTTAATCGAATAGCATCATCTACCAATTCTTTAGTGTGCCGTCGATACAATAATCCAATATACGGAGTGCTTCCATTTGTAAACTCTATAAGTAATTTATAATATTTGCTCATTTAATCTCCCTTTCTTCATAGTAATTACACCTCATAGCAGTGCGACACTTTTCTTTCCAAACAGGACATTGTTCATTTGTGCAATATCGTTCGGCGCTTTTGCCTTCTGCAAATATGCAATGAGCCGGATGTCTTCTTTTTCCGTCAGATTTTAACGCAATAACATGAGCCGGAATGCCCTGCATTTCTCTTACTCTCGCCATAATTATTTCCTTTCAATTGCATTTTGTGTTTGTTGGGATACGTTTATATAGGGTAAATCGGTTTAATTATTATCGTTTAGCTCCGCACTTAGGACAGAATTTTCCGGGTCGTTCAAATTCATATCCGCAATTGGAGCACTTATTTTCATCCACAGCTACCTTGGTGCCGCACTCATCACAGAAGACCGCACCAGGGGTAAGCTTCGCTCCGCAATTTTCGCAGAAAGCGGACGGAGCATTTGAAACACCTGCTCCTACGGGTTGGGTATTAACACCGTCAAAAGCCGTATTCACCGCGCCGCCAACCATATTGGCGATTCCACCGCCTACGCCTGCCATCATTCCAAGACCGATTCCCATATTTGAAAACTGTCCCGATGCCTCGTTGCGAGCCGCGTCCTGAGCCACGTCAAAGCCGCGCTCCTGCTGATAGGTATATCCCTCTTGCGCGCGCTTGGTCGCCTGAGCCTGAGAATCAATAACCACCCTTTGTGCCTCGGTCTGTGCGTCAATGATCGCGGTCTGCTGCTTCAGCTTCGCCTCGGCAATGTCGGCATACTGGCGGAAATACAGATCCTTAAATTTTTCATACTGGGAATCGCCCTCGGGCTTCACCACAGTAGTAACGAAAAAGCGGGTTAGGTTTATACCGTATTCAAGAAAATCGGGTGCGAGCTTTTCTTTCAGATCATAAGAGAATTCCTCAAGTCGCTCGTCGATTTCAAAAATGCTGATGGCATTCTGTCTCATGGTCTGAGCCATATAGGTTTTAACCTTGGTCATAAGGACTGCTCTGAAATAGGATACAAGCTTTTGCCTGTCAAGAACCGCCTCTGTTCCCACGAGATTGATGAGAAGCTTTTTAGCATCAGCAACACTCAGAGACATTTCGCCCGATGCTCCGATGGAAAGCGGAAACTTATACGTGGGTTCTATGTACTGCACCCTGCTATCTGTTCCCCACCTTATAGCCATCTGCTCGGTCTTGTTGATAAAATAGACCTCACAGTGGAAGGGCGATTCTCCGCCGAAGGGAATATTTACAAGCTTACTGAGTATCGGAATATTTTTTGTATCAAGCGTATATTTTCCTGCCGAGAAGGCATCCAATGCTTTACCATCTTTAAAAAATATTGCTTCTTGCGATTCATGCACTATCAACTGCGATTTTGTACTGAAATCCTCGCTTGGGTGCTTCCATATAAAGGTACTGTTATCGCCTTCATATTTTATCACGTCAATAATTGCCATATTTTTTCTCCTTATTTTAAAATTTCAGCATAAATTCTGATCTTTAACACAATTATACACTCTAAATATGCTAAAGTCAAGACAAATTCTGAACTTTATCGAATTTTGGAGAAAAAAATATGAAAATTTACGATTACAACGGAAAAAAGAACATTTGTGGCGACAGAGTGCACGAAGCCCGTTGCCGCCACCGCTTGACACAAAGCGATCTTGCCGCTCAGCTTCAGATCGCGGGGATAATTATGGAGCGTGACAGCATTTCGCGTATTGAGATTGGAACAAGGTTTGTGGCAGACTACGAATTAAGAGAGCTGTCGCGTATTTTAAAGGTTTCGGTAAACTGGCTTTTAGGACTTGAGTGAGTATAAGCGGTTCGATCGCACACCATCATCAACAAAAAGGCAATATCACGTTTTGTGGTATTGCCTTTTTTATCACGCTGCCGTTTTTGCAGAAACCTCCGCTGCGGCAAGCATATTTTCAATAAATATTCCGTATCCCACGGTGGGATCGTTGATCATAACGTGAGTTACAGCTCCAACTATCTTGCCGTTTTGGCAAATTACAGACCCACTCATACCTTGAATAATGCCGCCGGTTTTTTCGATGAGTCTTGGATCGGTAACCTTTACAACAAAGCACTTTGAACCCTCCGCGTTTCGATTAATTGCCGAAATTTCAATCTTGTAGCTTTGTCTGCCGCTCTCGTCAAGAGTGCACATTATCTCTGCCTCTCCGTTTTTCACCTTGTCCTTCGTACATATAGGCATCGCATTTCCCAAGCCCTCGGGTATCTTTGAAAACGCACCGAAAACTCCGCACTCGGTATTACACTTCAAGCTACCGCACTTATCGGTTCCAAAATACCCCTTTATCTCACCGGGAGTTCCAACAACTCCCTTTTTGATGGTGCTGATCTTAACGTCGGTAACAACGCCCCTGCTCATAGGCACGAGCTCACCGCTCTCGCCATCGCAAATTCCGTGACCCAGACCGCCAAATTCGCCTGTTTCGGGAACTATATAGGTGACAGTTCCAATTCCCGCTCCACTGTCACGAACCCAGATTCCCGTCTTGTATTTGCCCTCACCTTTTGAATAAACCGGCTTGAGTCTGACCGTCTTTGCACCGCCTTGCCTGGTATAAGTCAGGCTTATTTCCCTGCCGCCGCTGTTTTCTATCTCACG
The DNA here is from genome assembly GCA_045653805.1 of Eubacteriales bacterium. Lineage (GTDB taxonomy): Bacteria > Bacillota > Clostridia > Oscillospirales > CAG-272 > SVTX01. The sequence continues at coordinate 4,332 of JAZOMF010000099.1, read as the reverse complement.
CGTCAGGTCACTTGCTCCCTCTATCTCTCTGCCGTTTATCTTCGTTATTATATCCTTAGGTCGAAGTCCTGCCACGTAGGCTGGGTTTTGCGTTTTTGATAATCCGTCAAGGTCGCTAAATCCAATCACCACAACGCCCTCGGTGCTGAACTTAACTCCAAAGGGAACGCCACCCGGAATGAGCTTGATTCCCTTATAATTCCCCTCTGCGGCAGAAACACTAATGCTTGCAAAACTCACGCAAACGGTAAGCATCATCGCCGCACACAGAATCAAGGAAAGCGCCCGCAGACCTCTTTTTTTAAAATTGATATTTTCCATGCCCCATCTTCCTTTTATTAATTGCAACAGTATTCTGCCGCTATATTATTTTCTGCTTAAACTCGGTTTTAATGAGTAACAATAAATGAAACGGTTGTTGACAAATTTCAAAAATGTGATAAAATTAGTTTATACTCAAAAAACGATTTCATTTATAAAAATTTTGAAAGGTGATCGCCTTTTTATGCAAACAAAGGACACAAATTCCATATTTAATCTGGCAGAGAGCGACACTTTCCGATTTAGAAAGATCGTTCTTGAAGTGCTGAGCGAATCCTGCAGGCTTGATGAGAGCGAGGAATTCGACGGCATCGGAACGCTGGGTGAAAAGCAGATGCACGCCGCAATCAAGCGCTTTATATGCCCCGACGAAGGAAAACACGAAATAAAGATCGACGGGAGTGCGCTATGTATAGATCGTGATGATGACGTAAATGATAACAAAACGAAAAAACGCCGATTTGTAGCCGACGTTTTGGGCGGAGACACTATTTTTGAAATACAAACAGGGACATTTTCACCACTCAAGGCGAAAATAGAGTGGATCCTTGAAAACACCGCCTACAATATAGTGGTAATTCACCCGATTGCCGAAACAAAGTGGATAAATTACATAAGCGCCAAGTCGGGAAACATAGAAAGACGGCAGAAGTCACCCAAAAAGGGGAAATTTACCGATATCGCAGGCGAGCTTTACTATCTTCGCGATTTCATCGGGAATCCGAGGTTTTCTCTAGTGCTTCTTATGATGGAGGCAGAGCAATATAAGAAAAACGCAGTCAAGGACGCTCGCCGCCGACCGAAATATCAAAAATACGAGCTTATTCCCGTTTCCCTCTTGCGCGCGCAGGTGTTTAAGAGCGCCGAGGATTATAAATGCTTCGTTCCCGACTCTCTGCCCGACACCTTTTGCGTAAAGGACTATTCCCGCGCCTCGGGAATCCGCGGCAGAGATGCCTATTCTATCGTTAAAACCCTTGTTTTCCTTGGTTTTTTCGAGGAGTCAGGTAAAATCGGCAGAGCCGGGGCGTATAGAGTACTTGAGGATAAGTAAAAACAAAAAAAAATAAAGGGTAGCTGATGCTACCCTTTATTTTTTGCGAAAAACCAGTAAAAAGGTGTGTAAATGTGGGTAAGAACAGCAAAAGGTACACCGGAAAGCTGCTCAACAAATTGGAATTTGACGGTTCATTTAACTGCTTTTATGGTATAAGTTGCACCCCAATTATTTAACACTTCAATTAATGAAAAGCCTGCTTGGGCAAGTGCTTCTGTTTCATGTTTTACAGTAAGTGGGGTGTCGTAATGATAAAATTCATTATCCGCAATCCCTTGTTCTTCTTTCAAAGACATTAGATTCCGTCTGTGCATTTGTTCTTCCTCGTCGGATAGCGAAAAATAATCCGTAAGGATAAAGTAACCGTCATTCTTTAATGCCGTATGTAGTTTAGCGTATAACGCAACCTTTTCTTCTTTTTCGAAATGATGCAGACTTTCCACTGATACGGCGGCATCAAAAACATTCTTGCCGAGAGGCACATCAAAATATGATCCATGTATCAAGGTTATATCCTTGCCAACAAATTTTCGTTTGAGTTCAGATAACATTCCTTGCGAAAGATCTATTCCTGTTACCCTTGCTGTTGGGTTAAAAGTATAATATTCTTGCAGTTCCAATCCCGTACCACATCCCAAATCAAGTATTTGGCAGCTTTTGGAAGTCGGCAATTGTTTTGCTGTAAAGGGATAGAACTCGTTTGCGGATTCAATGTTGGTCATCATATGCTCATCATATCCGTCAAGTCGTGCTTCAAAGAAATCGCTCATTTTTTCAAGCATACATAACCTCCTACAAATTCTGGATTTTCGGTGAGTCTATTATATCACACTTTCGTAAATAAATCAAGGCGAAGCCTTGTATATCATCCGCAACTTGTTGCGGCATATCATCAATGCGGAGCGTTGTATATCATCATTGCGAAAGCGATGCAACCTGCGGCTGATGATATGCACCTTCGGTGATGATATACACGCTAAAGCGTGATGATATGCCATTGCTTTCGCAATGGATAAACAAAAAAGGAACTTTTGGTAGACAAAAGTTCCTTTTTTGTTGGCGGAGAAGGAGAGATTTTCTAGGAACGCAGGCGTTCCGTTGCACTGTTGCAACTAAAGATTTCTTCTGCCCTCGCTAGCGCTTAGTTGAAGAAATCTAAGTTGCTGCCACTCGAAGTCCCCCACTTCATCCGCCACCGGCGGCGTGGGTGACTTCTCCCTCTCGTGCCGCTACGCGGCGCGCTCGTCAAATTTCTCCGCGCCAACGAAAAAAGGACACCCTTTGGTGTCCTTTTCGTTGGCGGAGAAGGAGAGATTTGAATTTGTGTGCCGCCGTCCTATTCGTCTTATTTGTCTGCGGAAACACACAAAATGGGCAAAATCGGGCAATTTTTCTCGATTTCTGAAGCCACAGCTCTCCTGTATTCAGATTTCGTAAAAATCGTAAGGGATTTTGTATGAGCAAATCCCATATAAAAAGAAAGACCGCACAACATCTGTTTTGATGTGTACGGTCTTATCTTAAGCCATAAGCTCTTTAAGATTTTTAATGCGGTCATTCATACGCTTTGCACTTCTTATTTGTCCTTCTTCGGTTATGTGAGCATATACTTTCAAGGTAAAATTCGATGTGGCGTGACCGAGGTTTGATTGCACAATCTTTACATCATCACCACTTTCAAGTGCTTTTGCGGCATAATTGTGTCGCAAATTATGGAAGCGTTCTTCTGGTAATCCAATCTCAGCAACAATTTTCTTAAAGTGTTTTCGGACGGTAGCGTGAGCGAAGTTAGTTCCAAATTCGTTTTCAAAAACAAGATTTGGGATAGGCTCCCACCAAAGGTCTTTCGCCTTTTTTCTTTGCTCGTTCTGTTCTTCAAGACGAGTACGGAAAATGTCCATAATCTCATCATCAACGCATATGTATCGAGGGTCTATATCCTTGACAGAATCAAGCTTGTATTTCTTGTCGTTATTAACTTGTATAATCTCACACTTGCGAGTTCTAATTAGCTGCCGCTTAACTGTAATAATATTTTTCTCCCAGTTGATGCAATCCCAAGCCAATCCCAAAATTTCACCTTGACGAAGCCCCATGAATAAGGCAAGCATATAAACTTGCTCATATTTGTCGCCTTTGATAGCTTTTAGAAACTCTACGGTTTTGCTGTCAGAAAGAGGCTCGATATCTGGTAGATTTACTTTGGGCAACGTGCAACCATCTGCAGGGTTTTTCGGTAAATATCCCAAGCTAACTGCTTTGTTGAGTACCTTGTGTAAAACGCCGTGAATACATTTGATTGTTTTGGGAGAAAGAGCATCACGGTTATCCGTTTTGCGACCAAGACCATCCACAAAGTCCTGCACTACAAAAGAGGTCAGTTTGCAGAGCTTTACATTCCCAATAGCAGGGATAATGTGTAATCTCAAACGATCCTCGTAGGATTTCTTTGTCAAATCCTTAAGACTTGATGTGTGGTGATTGAGATAGAATATTGCCCATTCCTTAAATGGCATTTGATTGGGTGACACATATGTACCCTCGTTGATTTGGTTAAGCGTTTTAATTCTAAACTCGTTTGCTTCTTTTTCGGTCTTGAAGCTCTTGCTACGCTGAATTTGCTTGCCCGAAAGGTCAAATCCCTCGGTATAGCGTACCTCGTAACTGCCGTTGCTTCTCTTGCGGATGCTTCCCATACCATTGGAAACCTTGCCTTTAGCGGTATTCTTCTTATTTGCCATAGCTTATTCCTTATCCTTTCTGTTGTTCTTCTTGTCGCCGCCTTGGTCGAGCCAAGCAAGCAAATTATCTCTGTCGAGATAAACTCTGCCGCCAATCTCCACCACAAAGTCATTGTCACGGTGGGTTAGCGTGTAAAAGCTGTTTCGGGTGATGCCCATTCTCACAGCGTCCTTAACTCCGATATACATAGGGAGCGTTTCTCTTGTAATACT
>JAZOMF010000098.1:0-2979 GCA_045653805.1 Eubacteriales bacterium | reverse complement strand
CCATCAAACCACTCACCGTCAAGTTCGATATTTTGGGAAGAAAAGATTGTCCGAACGGTTCTCGGTTCCCTGCCGTTCCTTTTCAGTTCCTTCATCGTTTTATTTCCCTTTTTGCCGAAAAACTCGGAAAGCACAAGCTTCAATCCGATTATAACGATGATCGCGGGAACAAGCAGCTTCCATACCATTGAAAAATCTAAAATGTCCCTACAACAAAGGAGCAAGAATACTCCTATTGCAAGGCAAATGATATTTCCTGTTTTTTCGCGTTCGACAAACAAGCCGAAGAATGCGGGAATGATGATAAACAACGTCCACCAGCCATCAAAGAAAATATCAAAATCTACAATCTTAAAGGTCTTCAGGGCGAAAATGATTCCAAGCGAAATCAAAACAATGCCCCAAATTATATTGCTGATTTTTTTCATTCGTTCACTCCTAAAGTCAGAAGATTAAGTTTACGATTGCCAACATAGCAAGCGGTATAAGCGAACCGCCAAGAAGCTGCAGTGGTGTATGTCTTTTTGTGTGGGCGCTTGCGATGAAAACGGGAACCGCAAACAATGCACAAACCACCGCAGGAATGTAAAGCTTAAAATATACCATCAAAAGCATCGGTCCGATTACGCCGCACGCATGGCCGCTTGCCTTGAGCTTAAACAGTTTATTGAACACGAGCATCGTGATACCGCACAATAGATATTCAAGAAATATGATTTTCACGATCTCAGGTGCGCTCAAAACAAAGGTAAGTATCGTACCAAGCAAATATCCTGCAAAGGAAAAGAGCATCGCCAAGCTTCTCTGCCCGTCTCTTCCCTTATCCTTAAAGCCGGAAATGTACTTTTGTAACGGATATGCCAGCACGGGTAGAATCGCAAGAAAAACGACACCACTAATTACGTACCAAATCGACCCGACCGTATCGGGATAACTTAAATAAACAGCTAACAACAATACCACCGCAAACACGGGCGGAATCGTTATCTTTCTGACAAACATCGCTAATTTGCCCATAGCGTTCTGTACCTTCCTTTCTCATATTTCGTAACAGGATATTGCGCGTCTACAGTGAAATAACTGAGAAAGTTCTGCTTTCCTGTGCAATAACGAATGTAAAACTTTTCTTATATCAGTTTAGCAAGAGCCTCAACTGCATCGTTTCCGTCGTCACCCTCTGCAGTGATCGTGATTTTATCACCGACAGAAACCTTTAGCATCAGCATACCGAGCAAACTTTTTGCATTTAAAGTATATTCCCCGTAAACAATACCGATCTTACTTCCATACGAGTTAGCAACCTTAACAAGCTGCCCGGCTTGGCTGGTCAGCAAATATGAATTTTCGGTTACGGTTACAATCTTCTCTGTTTTCATTTTCATTTCCCCATCAATATACTTAATTTACAGAATAGAATGCATTGTATTTTTTTATTATCATCTCAGCAAAAGCAGTTGCTTCATCGTAATATTTATCGTCCTTCTTCCACTCATCGATATCAGATTGCTCAACGTGCTTTATGGTATACTCGTCGCTCACAAAGACCTTTGCGATATCCATAAATTCGTTAAAGCTTGAGGTAACGCCCCTTGCGTCAATATAAAACCATCTTCCGTCCTTGTGTACTTGGCAGAAAACGTGGAAGCTTTTTTTGTTGATCCCTCGAATCACATACGGGTTATATCCAAGAATCTTTTGGAGAGATAACGCAAACACATGGCACGAGCCACAGAGCAATTGATGAGCGGAGTAATAAGGAAATTCGTCGTCCTCCGGCTCTTCAAAAAAATCGTCATAGTGGATACTGCATAAAGCCTTCGTAATATCTGTGCAATTATAAAAGCCTTTGTGTATTTCGGGACGGTCAAAATAGCGAAAATCTTTGAGATTGGTTTCTTTATCAGCCATTTTTATTCCTTCCACACAAAGTTGTAGTTGATCGATTCGCCGCCGTCAACAAGAATACTCTGACCTGTGCAGAATTTATTGGTTACAGTAAGGAAATAAGCCCATTCTGCGATTTCCTCCGGAGTTGCCCACCTCCTGAGCGGTGTTTCGCCCATAATCTCTGCCCAGAGCTCGGGATCATTGATTACACACTCATTCAAAGGTGTTAAAACTCCACCGGGATCAAGGCTGTTACAGGTTGCACCGTACTGAGCCACACGCATCGCTACGTTCTTGGTATATGCAAGTACGCCGCCCTTGCTTGCGCAGTATTCGGGGAACTCCGCCCCGGTATGTCCACTTGCAGAACCAATATTTAGAATGGATCTAATTTTCTTCTGAACTCCGTATTTTTCGGTGATGTAAATCAATGCCTTGAGATTGATATCAATATCATCCTCGTTCTGCGTTCCTGCGTTATTGATCAGGATCTCGACCCCCTCAATTTCCGGGAGCTTCTCCCTATCTCTCACGTCGCATTGATAGTGTGTGTAGGCTGGATCTGTGATCGTTTGCTCCTGTCGGTCGATGCCGATTACAGTATGACCGCTCTTTATAAACGTCTCGGCAATCGCTTTGCCAATTCCCTGCGACGTGCCTGTAATCACTATCTTCATTTACATTTGCCCCTTGTTTACGTAATCTAAGTACTCTTTTCCGACCGATTCAGCCTGCCACTTTCTCGTGATACGGTAGCCGATGGGCGAGAAGACGATCTCCATAATCAGCTCTGCCACCGCTCCGGTCAGTGAGCACATGACACACTGAAGGAATGTCCAGTGGAAGCCGTCCCAATAGATGGGCGCGAAGAACATAAATACAATAACGGCAAAGATAAGGTTATCGCTGAACTGTCCAATAAAGGTCGATACATATGTTCGTGCGGCATAAGCGGCTTTTCCGTCCGGATTCTTGTGGAAGCACTTGCCGATCGTCCAGTTGATCGAATTGTTTATGACTGCCGAGGCAAGGAATGCGATCGTACTTCCGAGCAAAATAAACCAAGTTCCGCCGAAGATACCGTCAAAGGCT
>JAZOMF010000097.1:0-16352 GCA_045653805.1 Eubacteriales bacterium | reverse complement strand
GAACACGCCGCAAGAGATGTTTCGCCGCGTGCGCGCGGCGACCAACGCTCCGCGCGTTGGATGGGCGGTCGCTTTTTGAAAAAAGCGACGTAAAAACTTTCAACAGGCTTCGCCGTGAAGTCACCGCTAAACATCAATTTATCTATCACTTCTCCACCAAAGCAAGTATCTGCGCTTTGGGTTTAGCACCTCTGGACTGGTTAACCACCTTGCCACCTTTGAGCACTACGAGAGTGGGAATACTGAACACGCCAAACTGACCTGCAAGCTCCTCTTCCTCGTCAACGTTGACCTTGCCCACCACAATGTCATCTCTCTCCTCTGCGATCTCGTCGATTACGGGAGACACCATACGACAAGGGCCGCACCAATCTGCGTAAAAGTCCAGAAGTACGGGCTTTTCGCTGTTCTTTATCTCTTCAAAATTGCTTTTATTAACCTTTAATACTGACATAATATTTTCTCCTTTGTCTTTTGTGTTTTTTTATTTACACTCATATTATACCACTATTTTTCTTTTTATTCCGTGACAAAGTCACAAAAAGGCGCCTGCATTTTGCAAGCGCTTTTGAATTAACCTTTATGCTGTTCCAGCCAATGCGCAACTCCGTCATCGTAGTTGCCGCCGATAACCCCAGTTGCTATTTCAATCAGCTCGGGCTCGGCATTTGCAACCGCATAGCCCTCGTCAGCCACGTTGAAGATAGAAATGTCATTTTTGCCGTCTCCAAAGCAGACCAATCGGTCACACCCCATGATCTTTTTGAGCTCCAACGCCGCCTTTGCCTTGCTGACACCCGTAGGATGCACCTCAAGCCACCAATCTCCGCTGTATATCTCCTTATAGTGAACGCAGGAGAACCTGTCCTTCAGCTTTTCATAGCCTGCACGGAGCACGTCCTCCTCGCCGATGCATGAGAAATGGAACACATCACCACGGCAAAGCTCGTCGATGCTGTCCACCGCCACGTCGCGTCCGTCTCCTCTTCTGATGTTCAAAAAGGACTCGGTCACCTCGTTGATAAGCTTGGGACAGTAAAAATACTTTTCTTTTTCGTCAACGAAGGAATAAACAATGGGAACTATTCCACAATCCAGCAATATCTGAAGCACCTCCTTCGCCTCTTCCATGGCGAAATAGTGGGCAAGTAGCTTTTTGCCGGTTCCGTTCTCTACAATAAATGTTCCGTTATAAACGATAACAGGAAAACCGGCGTCAAGTCCTGCGGTCACAATACTGGATGTGGCATAGGATCTAGCCGTTGCATAGGAGAAGGGCAATCCCTCGCGAACCAAGCGATTAACGGTATCAACCGTGTAGCGCGATAGGGTCTGGTCTTTTCTCAAAAGAGTTCCGTCCAAGTCGGATACGTAGAGTGTTTTATTCTGCATTTTATATTCCTTTCGGATTCAGTCATTTTCAAAGATGTTTTTTGCTTTTTCAAAGAATTCATCTCTCGACATAATGACGTTCAGTGCCGCTAAAATGGCATTAGGAGTCATTTTTTGGGGTAAACCAAGCGACACGGCAAGCTTGTCGCGGCGGTCGGCACTATCACTTCCACCCGTAAGCCCTAATTCAAAAAGATCGACTTTGCTTATCTCCTCTCGCTCACCCTCATCCTCGGATGCACCCGACGAAAATGGCTCGAGCAAACGGCGAAGAGTTTCTGCCTCTGTACCCTCAACCCCGAGAAATCCCTCGGCGGAGGGCTCGTCCTTTCTGCGCTCCTTGCCCTTGACCTGAGGGATGTAAAGCTGAACAAGCCTATCTTTTGGAATGGCAGAGGTAATGTGGGAGCGGATGACCTTTCCCCCACCGTCGCTATCGGTAATAACTATTATCTTACTCTTTTTCGCAAGCTGACGAATGAGAGCCAAGCGCTCGTTATTCTTAAAAACTCCAAAGCCGTCAGTCTGGATAACGCAGGCATCGGCTATGGACTTTATTTTTATTTTGTCGTACTTCCCTTCAACGATAATGGGAAGGTCAATTTTCATTTTTTCCATAATTTACACCATTTGAGGAATAAAATAGAGCAAAACCAAGGCTCCGAGAACTATGCGGTAGATACCAAAAGGGGCAAAGCTGTGCTTTTTAACGAAGTCCATAAGGAACTTGATTGCAACCATCGAAACGCAAAACGCCACAAGACTTGCCACTGCCAAAACCGCCCACGAAATGAATGGGACGGTCACGCCGCTCTCGGAAACATAGTCAAAAAAGCCATAGCCCTTAATAAGACTTGCCCCCACCATGGCCGGGATGCCCAAAAAGAAGGAAAATTCCGCCGCCGCGGGTCTTGATATACCCAAAAGTCTTGCACCGAGAATGGTGGATCCGGAACGTGACGTACCGGGCACTATGGACAAGGTCTGAAAGCAACCTATAAACATTGCTTGCGTATAAGAAATACCGTCCACCGACTGCGCCGACGCACTTTTATTGCCTTGAAACCGCTCTATGGCGATAAACAGCACTCCATAAAATATAAGCGCCACCGCCACCGTAACGGCATTGAATATCCAGCCGTCAATGTCCTTGCCCGTGGCAAATTCAAGCAATTTATCACCCACAACGCCCACAAGCGCCGCAGGAATACTTGCAACGGCGACCTTGAGCCACAAAACCCAAGTATTTTTCTTCTCGCGCTCGCTCTTTTTTGCCGAAAAGGGATTCAACTTACCGAAAAACATAACAACCACGGCAAGTATCGCGCCAAGCTGAATGACCACCTCAAACATGCTCATATATTCCTCGGCGAAAGCTTTACCAAGTGCGGGAGAAGTATTCAATTTTAAAAATTCGTCAAGCAAAATGATGTGACCTGTGGAGCTGACGGGCAACCACTCGGTAATGCCCTCCACTACGCCAAATATTATCGCTTTTAAAATTTCTATAAACTCGGGCATATAGCCTCCTAAAAATTATTCGCCTGCGCGCATGATGTCGCCTTCTGCAACCTCAAAAGGCACGCGACACCAGAATATCATCGAAGGATGAGGCGCGCTTTGGGCAGCCTCGCCATTGGGCAAATAAAGCTCCTTTACATCGAATGCCTTTCCCACCTTAGAGGGAGAGATAAGCTCCGCAGAGTCGCCAAGCTTCACCTTGTTGCGCTGAATAAATCGGTAAAGCCTGCCATTTTCGTTCTCCAAAGCCACGCCTGCGGACTGGATACTCGCCGCTTCCTCTTCATTATACTCGGTTGCGGTGGCAAAATATGCCTTGTCGCGAATATATCCCGTGTGAGAGCCGATCTGCGCATTCTGCATAGGATCGTCAAGATAATATCCCGTGCAATACTCGCGGTGAGAAACGCACTCAAGCTCTCTATACCATAGGGGATCAAAAACGTAATTTTCGGGATCGGATAGATAAGAATCAATAGACATTCTGTACGCGTTGGTGACAACCGCCGTGTAGTATGCGCTCTTCATTCTTCCCTCGATCTTAAAGGAGTCGATTCCCGCCTCGATAAGCTCGGGAATGTGGTCAACTGTGCACATATCCTTTGAGGACATTATGAAAGTGCCGAGATTGGTCTGCTCAATCGGTATAGGCAGATCGGGGCGCTTTTCCTCATAAATTATATAATTCCAACGGCAGGGCTGGGCGCATCTGCCGCGGTTAGCATCGCGCTCGGTCATAAGGTTTGAGAGCATACATCTTCCGCTATACGACACGCACATGGAGCCGTGAACAAAGGCTTCAAGCTCGATTCCCTCGGGGAGCGCATTCTTGATCGCCTTTATCTCGTCTAAGCAAAGCTCACGCGCCAACACAAGTCTCTTGGCACCGAGAGCCGCGTAAGCCAGCGCCGCCTCGGGAGAAACTATGCTCGCCTGGGTGGAAACGTGAATCTCCATCTCGGGTAATATCTCCTTAACAGTTGCCATAACGCCAAGGTCTGCAACTCTCACCCCGTCGATGCTTGCTCCGCCGATAGCTCTCAAAAACTCGCGCAAAGCGGGATATTCGTCACCGTGGGGCATAGTATTGAGGGTCAAATAAAGCTTCTTTCCTCTCTCGTGGGTGTATTTAGCCGCTTCGTAAAGCTCTTCAACGGTAAAATTGTCCGCCGCCGAGCGCATTCCAAAGCTTTGTCCGGCAAGATAAACCGCGTCCGCTCCGTAAAGCAGAGCCGCTTTAAGCTTTTCAAAATTGCCCGCAGGAGAGAGCAATTCGGGTCTTTTTATTCTTTCGTTCATTTTAATTCCATCCTGAAATAAACATATTTACACATTTTATATTTTAACATAAAATCGCCCGATTGTCAACAAGGAAAAGTCTCACTCAATCAGTTAAGTTTGCTTAATTTCCACAAAATAACTTTAGAGTCTATCTAACCTTTAAAGGTAAAAGAGGAGCGACCTGTCGCTCCTCTTTTGTTATTCAATTAAATCAATTTGACAATTTCTTTCAATGCAAAGTGGTTAGCATAACCTTTGAAATCATAGGACTCAAATCTATTGAAAAATGTTTTAATAATCATAGATATGCTATATTGTTTCCTTCCCTTTTAAAGGGATTCGCTTCACCGGAAAGAACAAGGTCTATAAAATCTTTAACATCTTCAATGGGTCTGTCGGTCGCCACTCCGCCAAAAATCTTTTGATTTTTGCCGGAATGGTTATCACTGCCCGCAAAGCGAAGAAGTTCGTAGTTTTCGGCATACTGCTCTGCGAGCTTGTTTTCAAAATCGGTTCTGTTGGCGTTGAACACCTCAACTCCGTGAATCTGTCTGGGGAAAAGGCGAATGTGGTCTATATATGCCGCCTCACGGAAGGGGTGCGCCTGAATTATCAGCGCGCCTTCATCCATCATAAGCTTTAAAAGCTCGCTTTTTCTCATTTTGTGCATATCGGGGTGTGCAAGACACCATTCTTTATCTATTCCGTAAACGAGAAAATCGGTGCCACCGTAGCTCATTTCAATTCCCAAAAACACGTCTATACCTATCTCTTCTCCGATAGCTTTTCCCTCTTCGTAAGCGCTGAAATAATATTCAATTCTCTCTTTGTATGGCTTAGCTCTCGCTTCAAGATTAATATTTCCGTCAATGAAATGATCGGTCATAAAAACACCCGCGTAGCCTGCACTTTTGTAAAACTTAAGCATATCCTCAACGCTAACCTGCGCACAAGCACTGACCGGTGCGGTATGGACATGGGTTTCGTATATATACATTTTTGGATTACTCCTTACTAATCTCATCATCCCCGATCTTTTCGAGAACGGAGAAAATTAAAATTTAGTCCTTCCAGACGAAATGATAATTTATGGATTCTCCGCCGTCAACAAGGATATTTTGACCCGTGCAGAAGGTGTTGGTAATCGTAAGGAAATACGCCCATTTGGCAATCTCCTCGCAGCTTGCCCAACGCTTAAGAGGTGTCTCATCCATGATCTGCGCCCATAGCTCAGGATCATTCATAACACACTCGTTAAGTGGAGTTACCACGCCCCCGGGGTCAAGACTGTTGCAGGTTGCTCCAAATTTCGCAATTCTGATGGCAACGTTCTTGGTATACGCCAAAACTCCGCCCTTGCTTGCGCAATATTCGGGGAATTCGGAACCTGTATGCGCACTGGCAGATCCGATATTCAAAACCGACTTGATTCCATCGCGCATGCCGTATTTTTCGGTGACAGCTATAAGCGCCTTGAGGTTTATATCGATATCGTCCTCGTTTTGCGTTCCAGCGTTATTGATAAGAACATCAACGCTCTCAATTTCGGGGAGCCTTGCACTATCGCGCACATCGCATACAAAATGGGTATAATTTTCGTTTGTAATACTTGCCCCTTGGCGGTCGATGCCGAAAACATTATGTCCCTCGGCAACAAAAAGCTCGGCTATAGCCTTACCAATTCCCTGCGAGGTTCCCGTAATCAAAATCTTCATTTTTGTCCGCCTCCTATAAAATCAAGATATTCTCTGCCAACGTCCTTTTCCTTCCATCTCTGTGTTATGCGATAACCGATGGGCGTAAACACTATTTCCATCAAAAGCTCCGCAACAGCACCCGTAAGTGCGCACATAGCACACTGGAGGGGAGTCCAGCAAAATCCATCCCAAAAGATAGGAGCAAAAAGAACGAAAACTATCAAAGAGAAGATAAAATTATCTAAAAACTGACCGATAAAGGTTGAAACGTAGGCTCTCATAGCATACGCCAGCTTCCCGTCGGGATGTCTCTTGAACATTTTGCCGATTGCAAAATTCAAGAAATTATTTATCATAGCCGAGCAAAGAAATGCTATCGTACTTCCCAAAAGAATGAACCACGTACCGCCGAAAATGTCATTAAAGACGCTATAATCACCCGCATTTGAGGGTATCGATGCGGCGACGAAAAATATAAGGCAGGTGAGAATATTGATTCCCGTTGCCAAAACCGTGATCCTATTCGAGGCGCGTGGACCTAAGTGCTTTGTGATAATATCCATACACATAAATGAGAGCCAGGAGACCAAAATTCCGCCGTCCAATGCTATCCAGTCCAGCTGCAAAAGTGTCTTGTTTGCAAGCAGATTCATGCATATAACACTCACCACAAACAAGGTCACCACCGTAGCAGGTATACACCGTAGCAGCACTGCAGTCTCTTCGCGCTCTCTCCTTATCCACTTAATTATTTTTGACATTGAAATTTCTCCGTTTTATATCGCAACATAATATCATAATCAAATTATATTATAGCAAATATAAAGTTCGAATTCAATAGTTTTTCAAAGAAAAAAGGCAAGTTTCTTCCAATTCACCTCTAACAAATTGTGACAATGAACGACCTTTTGCGACTTTTCGTTTATTTTTTAATTGCTTGTTAATAATTTTGCATAAAAACAGTCCCAAGGGCTATCCTTGGGACTTATTTTTATTCTTCGGTTCTCGCGTTTCTTCTCTCGGCGCGAACTATTTTATAAAGCTCCTCGGTGGCAAGTCTCGTCTTTGCAACCACGTCTCCGCAATTCTTTGGGAAACAGTAGTAAAGAATATCCTTGTCTCCGATACATATCATATCGCCGAGCTTGTACCAATAATAATCGGCATAAAGGCTATAAGACGCAAGAGGTTTATGTACGTAATCAAGCTCACCGTCGCATCCCGTAAGATGGAATCCCTCTCTGTTATGAACAAGTCTTCCCTCGCCCACCGCATATATACATTTGGTATCTATCATGGCGTAGATATCAACCTCAACGTCAAGCGAATACTCGCCCTTGAGTATCTCCTCGCGAACACATTCTCTTTCCCACTTGTACCAATCGGGAATGTGAGGAATTTCAGTCTCGCCCTCAAGAGCTCGCATAAATCCCTTGGTGTCAAGCTCATATTTCTTGCCGCAGGCGTGACAGATAAGCTCCGTACCCTTGCCCTCGGTCTTTCCCTCTGCCATACAATGGGGACACTTATAAAGCACTCGATTGAGGTAGTCTGCTCTAAATGGCTCGGTTATTTCAACGCCTCTCTCTTGCTGGCTCTTCCAGTTATCAAAAGAGAATCGTTCAGCAAGCATAGCGTTTATTTCCTTGGGAGACATAGTTTTTATCTCCTCGGGAGACAGCAAGTACTCAACTGTTGCAGAAACGTCGGTCTTTCTCAACTGTAAATTGTTATAAAGAGGATCGCGCAGATATGCACCGTCCGAAATGATTACCACAACGGGCATGCCCATCATCTTGATGCATCTGCCAAGGCTTTCGGGCAGAGGGGTTGCGGTGCCATCGAAGCTATAACTCGCCTCGGGATACATCAGAATGGAGGAATTATAGCGCTTTATAGCATATCCCATATCGTTGATAAGGCTGATCTCGTTAACAAATTTCTTGGTAGGGATGCAGCCTATCTGTCTCATAAGCCAGTTTCTGCCGATAAATCCGTCACCGGTGCAAACAATATTATATTTTCTGGGGTAAAAAATGCGGTTTACAATCTTCAAATCAATAAAGCTTGAATGATTCATCAAAATAAGGCAAGGCTCTTTTTTTGATAGCTTTTCCATACCCATTTCTTTGTATTTAAAATTGGTCGCCGAAAGATCGGAAATCGACAATATTTTGACAAGTGTTCTGAAGAAAAAGCTGGGGCGCGCAGGCTTTTTGGCCTTTTTTCTCGGCTTTTGAAGGACTTCCTTGTAGCTGAGTCCTCTTACTATCTTCATGTATGTCTTCCTCCATGTATATTAGCAGAATATTACTTCAACAAAATTATGTTCATATTATGAACTTATTATTAAATATATTTTATCACACATAAAAAGCTTTGTCAAGCGTAATTAGACGAATGTATTAAATTTCTTCGGTTAAAATAGTCACAAAAAAGCAAAATGACTATATTGACAAATATATTTTTTTGTGATAGAATAAAAAAAAAGGGGTTGGAAAACTCCTTTAGAACGGAGCCACCAATGCCAACCATTAACACCACAAAGATAAGAACCAAGAACAAGAATCTTTTTCTGCGCGTGTCAAAAGGACACTTTGCAACCAGCCATAGCCATATTAACTATTATATCGACGTGACTACTCAAAAGGCTCGTCTTTCCGAAGCGCAGGCAGTTGCAAAGGAGCTTGTTTCTTATTATAGCAGCAACACTATCGTAGACGCTATCCTCTGCCTCGACGGCACTCAGGTCATCGGAACTCTGCTTGCCGAGGAGCTTACCAAGGGTAACTTCACCAATCTTAACGCGCACCAGACCATCTACATTGTCACTCCAGAGCACACCTCAGGTAGTCAGCTCTTCTTCAGAGATAATATCGTTCCCATGATCGCAGGCAAAAACGTGCTTATTCTTGCGGCTTCGGTCACTACGGGATATACCGCACAAGCGGCCATTGAGGCTATCAAATACTATAACGGCGCAGTTGCAGGCGTGTGCGCTATGTTTGCTACCGTTGACGAGGTGGCGGGATACCCCGTCCAATCCGTATTCGACACCAAGGACCTTGGCGACTATGCAAGCTACCCCTCCCACGAGTGCCCGCTTTGCAAGAAGGGACAGAAGATCGATGCACTGGTAAACAGCTTTGGATTCTCCAAACTCTAAAATACAATTATAAGTTCATAAAGCGACGATCCTGCAAGGATAGTCGCTTTTGTGTTTTTTAAAGAAAAATGCGAGGGCTCGGCAGTGTTATCCGACACACTTTGAAGGCGACTTTAGGGTTACTTTCCCAAATACGGATGTTTTGTGCAACACTGCCAAAAATCAATAGAAATAATAGGAAATTTCTACGAATTTTTAAAATCATGTTGACTTTATTAAATTATCTTGTTATAATATTTAATGTAAGTTCCACACTGTAAGGTGCAGCCTTTCATGCCTCCCAAAGGATGCTGAAATTTAAGGCTGTTATTTTTATGAATGTGGAAAAATACTGGAACGAAAGAGGTAAAAAAATGAAAAATACCCCTATGCTTGACGAAAATGGCAAGCGCAAATTTGGTATACGCGACAAGCTCGCTTATGCGGCGGGAGACCTTGGCTGTAATTTAAGCTTCGGTCTTAAGAGCACCGTACAAACCTTTTGGCTTGTTTTCATGATGATGGAAACCGGTCTATTCTCAATTCTTCTGCTTGTTGTTCAAGCTTGGGACGCTATCAATGACCCGCTCATTGGCTCTCTTATTGACAGCGATAGAAGAAAATACAAAATGGGCAAATACAAGACCTATATTCTTATCGGCGCTTTGGGACTTCTTGTAGGCGGAGCCGCAGTATTTCTCCCCTTCCCCAATGCAGACACCGTAGTTAAGGCGATCCTTTTCGTTATTGGATATATGATTTGGGATGCAGCATACACTGTCGCAAACGTGCCTTACGGAACAATGCTCAATATTGTTACCGAGGATGCTGGTGAAAGAACTCAGCTTTCTGTATTCAGATCCATCGGCGGTGCTGTAGGCAATCTGCTCCCCGGCATCATTCTTCCCATGCTGATTTGGGAAAAGGTTACCTACCCCAAGGACGGCGCTCAGGGTCTTTGGGAAAGACTTTCTTCATCCTTAGAGGGAACGGGTATTACGATGGAAGACCTAACCCATGTCCCCAATATCCCCAATATTTTCTTTGATGAGAATAAAAACGACATTGCAGGAAAGCTTTATGAGTTCGGTGACAAGGTTTTCAGCCCCCTCACCGGTGCTCAGTTTGAGATCCTTCACGGCGAAAAGGTATTCTGGGCAGCGCTCATCATGGGTGCTTTGGCTTTCGCATGCTTCATTTTCATGATCAAGAATATTACTATCCGCGGCAACGAATATGCTCAGCTCAATCAGGAAGGCGAAACAAAGGTTAACATCTTTAAGTCTTTTGGCACATTCATGAAAAACCGTCCCGCAGTTGGTTGCACCATCGCAGCTATGGGAATGTTCCTTGGTATGCAGTCTGCTACCACCGCTAATACCATTATGTTTGCAACTCACTTCGGTCAGGCTTCCCTCTCCGGTCTTGTTATGATGGTCGGATTCGCTCCTATGTTCATCTTTATGCCCTTTGCAACCAAGCTTGTTAAAAAGTTTGGTAAGAAAGAGGTTGCTGCCATAGGCTCGATCGCAGGTCTTGTCGGCGGTGCAATTCTTTGCACCTTCCCCCTCTTCCCCTCCGTAACCGTGCAGCTTATAGTCTATATGGCGGGTCTCGTATTCTTCGGATTAGGAATGGGATTCTACAACTGCGTATCCTGGGCTATGATGGGCGACGCTATCGACTATCAGGAATGGAAGTTTGGTCAGAGAGAGGAAAGCGTTGTTTACGCGCTTCACTCCTTCTTTAGAAAGCTTGCTCAGGGTGTTGGTCCCGCGGCTGTTATCGCTATCATGGGTACCTCCCTTATCGGTTATGAAGAAAAGCTTGGCACTATCGGTCAGTCCGCTCAAACCGCAGAAAACCTTTGCTGGCTCGTTGCAGGTCTCTATATGTTCAGCGCGATCTGCCAGTTCGTAGGCGTTGCTATTATATACAACATCGATAGAAAGACCCTTAACAAGATGAACGCAGATCTCAACGAAAGAAGAGCGGCTATTGGTGAGGCGTCTGCTGAAATCGTTGAAGAATAATTGAAAGATCAAGTGTCCGATCTCCCGGTCGGACACAATTTAAAAATGAATTTATTTACTGTTAAAATTTATATTTCAGGAGAAAAAACGTGAGACAGATACTCAAACTTAATGAAAACTGGCTCTTTGCCAAGAACACCGCTGACGTAAGCGTCCGCGATGGTGTTCAGATAAATCTTCCCCACACTTGGAACGCAGAGGACGGTTTTGACGGCGGAAACGACTATTTCCGCGGCTCTTGCCTTTACGTCAAGACTATAAAAAAGGCTGAGCTTCCCATCGCTGACCGCTACTACCTTGAGATCCGCGGAGCAAACTCCTCTGCAGACGTGTACGTAGGCGGAGAAAAGCTTGCTCACCACGATGGCGGTTACTCCACCTGGCGCGTTGACCTTACTGAAAAGCTCTCAGACGAGACCGACGTTGCTATCGTTGTAGACAACTCTCCCAACGAAGAGGTCTACCCCCAGATGGCTGACTTCACCTTCTACGGTGGTCTTTACCGCGATGTAAATCTCGTTTGCGTTAATAACGCACACTTTGACCTCGACTACTACGGCGGTACAGGTCTTGTTATCACTCCCGCAGTTGAGGGCAAGGATGCAAAGGTGACCGTGGAGGTTTACACCACCGAGCTCACCGATGCGCAGAAGTTGGTCTACACCATCTACGACAATGAAGAAAACGAAATTGCAAAGATCACTTCAACCGACAAGAAGGCGGAATTCACCCTTGAGAACGTTCATCTTTGGAATGGTCGTAAGGATCCTTACCTCTACTGCTGTGAGGTTGAGATCGTTGAAGGCGAAACCGTTCTCGATAACGTATGCTCCAGATTCGGTTGCCGTACCTTTAAGATCGATCCCGAAAACGGATTCATCCTCAACGGTGAGGAATATCCTCTCCGAGGTGTTTCCCGTCACCAGGATAGATGGGGCGTTGGTAACGCGCTTCTCCCCGAGCATCACGCCGAGGACATCGAATTTATTATGGAGATGGGTGCTACAACCATCCGTCTTGCTCACTACCAGCACGATCAGTATTTCTACGACCTCTGCGATGAAAAGGGTCTTGTAATCTGGGCTGAAATCCCTTACATTTCGAGACACATGCCCGGCGGACGTGAGAATACCATCTCTCAGATGAAAGAGCTGGTAACTCAGAATTACAACCACGCATCTATCGTAGTTTGGGGTCTCTCCAACGAGATCTCCATCGCAGGCTCCGACAAGGATCTTCTTGAAAACCATAAGATACTCAACAATATGGTTCACGAGATGGATAAGACTCGTCTTACCACCATTGCGGCGGTTTCTATGTGCGCCATGGATGACCCATACATCCAGATTCCCGACGTTGTTTCCTATAACCACTATTTCGGTTGGTACGGCGGCGACACCACCATGAACGGACCTTGGTTCGATAAATTCCATGCAAAGCACCCGAGCATTCCGATAGGATGCTCCGAATACGGATGCGAGGCACTCAACTGGCACACCAGCGATCCCAAGCAGGGCGACTATACCGAGGAATATCAGGCATACTACCACGAGGAGCTTATTAAGCAGCTCTTTACCCGCAAGTACATTTGGGCTACTCACGTTTGGAATATGTTCGACTTCGGCGCAGATGCAAGAGCCGAGGGCGGTGAGAACGGTCAGAACCACAAGGGTCTTATGACAATGGACCGTAAGTACAAGAAGGATTCCTTCTATGCTTATAAGGCTTGGCTCGTTTCTCCCGAGGATGATCCCTTCGTTCACCTCTGTGGAAAGAGATATGTCGACAGAGTTGAGGACGTTACCAAGATAACTGATTACTCTAACCTTCCCGAGGTTAAGCTCTTTGTTAACGGCGAGAGCGTCGGCAAAAAGACCGCCGAAGACCACTTCTTCTACTTTGAAGTAAAGAACGAGGGCGAGACTACCATAGTCGCTAAGGCAGGAAATTTGACCGATGAGGGCCATATCCGTAAGGTTAGCGAGATGAACATGGATTATGTGCTTCGCGAAGTAGGCGCAGTTCTCAACTGGTTTGACATCGATGCTCCCGAGGGCAGATACTCCCTTAACGATACAGTATCCGATATTATGGCAAGTGTTAGAGGTAAGCTTTGGATAGGATCCCTCCTCATGAAGATCATGAGAAGAATGAAGGTCGACAAAAAGCCCAAGAAGAAGGGTGAAAAGAAGGCTGGCGGATTCTCTATTAAGATCAAGCCTAACAGCGGTATTATGCAGATGATGGGCGGATTCTCCATTCTCCGACTTACAAGCATGCTGGGAATGGCAAACGTCAGCTTTACCAAGGAAGAGCTTCTCAAAATGAATAAGCAGCTCAACCGCATTAAGAAAAAGGTTAAAAAGAACAAATAATTTCAAAAAGCAGGGGCGTAGCCCCTGCTTTTCTGAATTTTATCACTTGACAAATCTTTTACTTAAATATATAATTAAATTGTGACAAAATTCGACCGAAAGGTTCAAATAGGAGGATCTATGAAAAAATTCTTTGAAGAATTCAAAAAATTCATCACCCGCGGAAACGTGGTTGATATGTCTGTCGGTGTTATTGTTGGTGGTGCTTTCACGGCTATCGTTAATGGACTTAGTAATAACATACTTAAGCCTATCGTAAACTGGATTCTTGCGTTGATTTTGGGTGCGAACTCCTTGGACGAAATTTATACCATGTTAAAGCCCGCATATAAAGATATTCTTGACGAGGCGGGAACGATCATAGGTCAGGAAATCGACCTCGCTCAGTCCATCTATATCGACTGGGGCTCGTTTATCAACGCTATAATCAATTTCTTCATTATAGCTTTCGTTCTATTTGTTATTGTAAAAATAATCAACACAATTAAAGAAAACCAGAGCGAATTAACCGCAAAGCTTAAGAAAAAGAAGCTTACTAAGGAACAAATCCAGGAGCTTCGTCAAAATGGCATAAAGCTGAACGACAGAGATGCGATTGATACTTATTTTGCAGAAAAACAGAGGATTGCAGACGAGGAAGCAGCTATTGCAGCAAAGGCCGCAGCGGAAGCTGCACGTCTTGAGCGCGAGGCTAATCCCACTACCGAGGACCTGCTGAAGCTTATACTTGCGGAGCTTAAGAAATCTTAAATATAAAATTTATTTTTTTAGCCCGGCTCTAAAAAGATAGTTAGACCCCACGGCGCACCGAATACCGGTGCGCCGTGGTTTTTTAACCTAAAAACCGAAATTCAATAAAATTGAACAAATATATTTACAAAGCACGAAAATTGTGATATAATAACTATGCCAAACAATCTTAATATTCATAGTTATAGGTTTTTTCTCGTTATGGGATAACTATAGCTTTTTTCGCTATACAATTAAGCAAATTCGTTTTGGAAAAAGCGCAACTCCTGCTTGATTGTATAGTGAACCTATGCTATGAAGAGATTGTTTGGCGACAATTGGAGTTAGCGTTTTTCGGTGCGGTAGCTTCGGTTGCCGCACTTTTTTAATTTAGAAAGGAAATTGAAATGGGACTTTTCGGAAAAAGCGAAGCAGATGTTGTTGCTGAAGCAAGGGAAAAAGCGAAGAAGAACAATGCCGTCTATTTTTGTGTAGGTGATGAAGGTAGAATCTTGACAGTTTATGAGGATCACGCTGATATTAGAACCAAAATAAGTCTTTTATCAAGCTATTCTGGAACTGGTGTAAAATCCATATACTATTCTGACTGTACCGGCGTTCAATTCAAGGCAAGCCCATCAGGAATGTTAAGAGGCTTCCTTCAGCTTGAAACGGCAAGCATGCAAAAAAGCGAGAACAACTATTATAGTGAAAACTCATTCGTTTGGAACATAGGAAAGAGATCAGCGGTGACAAATGAGCTGATGGAAGAAATAAGAAATTATATTCAAGATAAAATTCGTTCAATCAAAAATCCTCAGCCAACATTTACAACACAGGCATTATCCCCCGCCGAAGAACTCAAGAAAATGAAAGAGCTTCTTGATATGGGCATCATCACCCAAGAAGAATTTGACGCAAAGAAAAAGCAGTTACTTGGTCTTTAATACATAAGCCAAACCGTAGACCGAAATATCGGTGTGGCACAAAATTAGCGAGCTGATTTGTTCAGCTCGCTTTTTATTCCAATTATTTCAAACTGTCACGGAAGCAACGTCCCTGAAGGTGCCAAGAGCAAACAAAAAAGCCATTCAAGTGAATGGTGCAACGTAAGGCGACGTTTTGCGTCAGCAAAACTCGACAAGTGAGCCGTTCGCGGCGAACGTGTGACTCTGAACCCGGGATCTGTTTGCGAAGCAAACTGTCTCGGGGAGACGTCCCTGAAGGTGCTAAGAGCAAACAAAAAAGCCATTCAAGTGAATGGTGCACCGTAAGGCGATGTTTTGCAGAGCAAAACTCGATAAGTAAATCGCTCGCGATTTACGTGATTTCGAGCTCAGCTCGAAATGATGACTCTGAACTCGGGCCTGTTTGCGAAGCAAACTGTCTCGGGGAGACGTCCCTGAAGGTGCCAAGAGCAAACAAAAAAGCCATTCAAGTGAATGGTGCACCTTCAGGGACTCGAACCCGGGACCCACTGATTAAGAGTCAGTTGCTCTACCAACTGAGCTAAAGGTGCATAAACTTGAATGGCTTCTGGCTCCCCCTGTTGGGCTCGAACCAACGACCCCATGATTAACAGTCATGTGCTCTACCGACTGAGCTAAGGAGGAATATGAGTGAAACGAATATTTCTTCTTTGAGAAGTCGGTGAGTCGACATGAGCTAAGGAGGAATATTCACAGTCCGTAGCGGTGATCGGCTTGACCGATCGCCTTTACGGTAAATATAAATGGAAACAGCTAAACCGAATGTTCAGTTTAGCTGTTCTGTGTTGGCAATGAGCTATCTTCCCGGTCCGTCGCCAGACAAGTATTTTCGCCTCAGCAGAGCTTAACTTCTGTGTTCGGAATGGGAACAGGTGGACCCTCTGCGAAATAACACCAACTGGGTGTCAGCAATGAACTATCTTCCCGGCTCGTCTCCAAGCAAGTATTTTCGCCTCAGCAGAGCTTAACTTCTGTGTTCGGAATGGGAACAGGTGGACCCTCTGCGAAATATCACTGACTTATGGTGCACCGTAAGGTGATGTTTTGCGTTAGCAAAACTCAGTTAGCAAATCGCAAGCGATTTGCGTGTGACTCTGAACTCGGGACCTGTTTGCGAAGCAAACTGTCTCGGTGAGACGTCCTTAAGGTGCTCAAAAGACTTTGACGTCCTTTGTTTTAATGGTGCACCT
>JAZOMF010000096.1:0-3329 GCA_045653805.1 Eubacteriales bacterium | reverse complement strand
GCAGCCGGTTATAAAATTGTCAAGGGGTTTTTGAAAAATTTTTCTTAAGCCCGATGAATAATATACAAATTTCCAAGCACCAGTCAAGGGTAAAACGAGCGTGCTTCGCCCGCCCTTGACAGCTGCTTGGAAATTTGCAGCAGGCAATTAAGGGCTTAAGAAAAATTATGAAGTTCAGACTCCCAAATTACTGTTCATCAGGATTGTAATAAGGCTTGTTATCACGTAGAACAGCGAAAATAATGTTAGTCATTTTTCTTGTGACGTGTCCGATAGCGTTCATATAAGGCTTGCCCTCAGCACGTTTCTTTTGAAAGAATGCTTTCATGTGGGGATCAAAGGTAGCGGCAGCTGTAGAAGCTTGCCAAATAGCTCTGCGCAGATAGGGAGAGCCGCGCTTGGACATATGGTTGTGTGTCCCAACAAATTCACCGGATTGCTTTACCGTAGGATCGATACCGGCAAACGCAGCAAGTTTTGCAGGAGAGCTGAATCTTGAGATATCTCCGATCTCGCTGAATATGGTAGCGCCTAACGTCGGACCAATGCCCGGAATAGTGGTTATGTATGTATCAAATTGAGAGAACAATTCCGCAATTTTGGAATCTATCTCGGCGATCTGTTGCTCGGAGAAGCGAATATGTTCCATGTGTTGCTTAATTAAAATTCCCATAGTATTGTGTTCAAGAATAATACCAAATGAGTTTTGAGCAAGCGCTTTTATCTCTTCAGCCTTTGCTGTTCCGAAACGCTTACGGCTTGGTATCTCTATGAGCTGAGTAAGCTTTTCTGTGTCGATGTTAAGTATCTCATCAGGCGTGGATGCAGTGCGTAAAAGCTCTGAGGATGTAAGACCGAATACATCGGTGAAAAGCGTCTCATACTCGGGAAATGCTTGATCTAACAAGGCTATTACCTTGTGCTTTAGATCGGCAGTCATATCCACTATGAAGGTTCGGGCGCGGCAAAGCTCTCTTAGCTCATATATATCCGAAGGAGGCATGCCGCCCTCGGTATATCTTCCAAAACGAATGACATCGGCAATGATGAATGAGTCATGCTCATCGGTCTTTACTTGGCGGATATACATTCCGCGCAAAGCATTGGATTGTATGGGATTAAAAACGTGAACAGGATATCCCAATCGCTTTAAAGCAGAATAAAGAGCAAGCCAATAGTGGCTGGTAGATTCCATACCTATGGTGAAATCTGTAGGAGTTTTACTGAGTGATTGCAGATTTGATATGAGTTTAGAAAAGCCCTCAGTGTCGTTTTTGAAGTTGAATGCTTTTTTGACTACGTTACCGCTTTGATCAATAACAATAGCTTCGTGGTTACGCTTGGCTATATCTACACCAACAATGAACATTAAGGTATTCCTTCCTTTCAAAGATTCGGACAGTATCCCCACATCCTTATGGATCACAACCTGCTTGGATATTAGAAGAAAGCACAAAGCTTCGACATCCGGTCAATAAATGAAAGCCCATAAGGCAGAGGTCTCAAACAGCTTCAAGTGAACAGATGTCACAGGGAAAATAGAAGAGGAGCCTCTGTCCGTTAAATATATTATACCACATCCGAAATAAATTCGGAAGAGATACCAATAAAAGCAGGAAGCCGTTCAAACTGCTTGAAGAAAAAATGTGTTTTCACGGAGAATAGAAGAACAGAGCTTCCTGCATAGATATTCACTGATTATGCAAATTTTATTAGTGAAATACCTACTTCGATATTATAGCAGGAGAAAGGCTCTGGGTCGTAAAGCACCCAGAGCCTTATTCACATCTGCCGGCAGAGCCGACAGAATAAGCGGTTGTGGGGATTTAAACCCAAAAGATGTCTGTGGGTCATATCTTCCCTTCTCTGCTAAAACCGTGGGTCAGGATTGCCGAAAACATAATAAATACAAGAACTTCGTGGGGGTCATCAACGACCTCCATTTTTAATTATGTCTGAAAAGATAACTCTTCGCAAAAGTGCTGGATATATAAAGAGTTTTGTGGTATTGTTGGTAGTAAAAAAGGAAGGAGAAAGATATGGCAACGAAAAAGTTATTAACGAATGGAAATGCCTTTAAGCGAACAGACGGTCGTTGGGGCGGTACGGTCTGGTATATGGACGAGACGGGAGAACGGAAACGAAAGAGCTTCTCGGGAACAACCAAGCAAGAGGTCAACAAAAAGATGACTGCATATATTGAGAATTTCAACAATGAAATAGAAACCTCAATAGAAGCAAACAAAACGCTCAAAGAGAGCATGACGAATTGGCTTCAGGTGTTCAAATTTCCGTCAGTTGAAAGAACGACCTATGACAGATATGAATGTACCGCCACCAATCAAATCTATCCCTTGATTGGAAACAAAATAGTCGGCAACATCACAGCAGCCGACATCAAAAAAGTCCTCAATCATTGGATGACAGAGGGCTATGCCTATACGACGGTGAAAAAGGTACACAACATATTAAATGAATATTTTAGATATCTGACACAGCAAGAGCTGATACAGAGAAATCCAATGAACTCCGCACCGATGATAAAGAAAAGTAACTTCTACGCGATTCAAGAAAAGGAAGACCTACCCACAAACGAAACTGTGACAGTCTTTACGGCAGAGGAAATCGAGAAGCTCAAAGCGGAAGCAACTAAAACCTATAGTACAGGCAAAAAATTATACCGTCAAGCATGGGCATATATCCTCATGCTGAACACAGGATTACGAGCAGGCGAGATGTTAGGCGTTCTGAACAGCGATATAGACCTTGAGAGACGAGTTCTGCACGTGCAGAGGGGAGTGAAGGTCATAAACAAAAGAGACGGCGTAGAGCGTTCTGACGGCTCTACGGAGGTCAAGGTTGGAAAGCTGAAAAGCACGACGAGTAAGAGAGATATACCTCTGAACGATACGGCGATAAGAATGATCAAAGAACTACGACAAGAATACTACTTTGGCGAGAACAGCCCTCTAATATGCGACGAGAAAGGCAATTACACCAAACCCGACATATTCAGAAGAAGATATCACAGATTACTCGAAGGTGCTGGGATAGAAAGCAAAGGCTTGCACTCTCTCCGCCATACCTTTGCAACCAACCTCGTCAATGGAGTAAAGCAACCCGATGGAACGGTAAAAGCACTCACCGTCAAACAAGTAGCCGACCTGCTCGGACACTCCACGACACAAGTTACGGAGATGTACTATGTCAAGAAAGACACATCACTACTCAACGGCATCACAAATGATTTCTGCCTATAAAGTGAACCATGGGAGGGTTCACCATGAACCATCTTATTAACTATAAAATATAATAATATATTACTATAG
>JAZOMF010000095.1:0-1981 GCA_045653805.1 Eubacteriales bacterium | reverse complement strand
ACAATAAAGATGGTTTATTCAGATAATCAGGAGGTTAAAAATGATACTTGAACTGAAAAATATAAATAAATCCTTTGGTGAGAAGGAAGTCTTAAAAGACGTATCTTTTACTGCAGAAGGAGGAAAAGCGTTCGGTCTGCTTGGCAGAAACGGCGCAGGTAAAACAACATCTATTCGTATTTTGATGAATGTATTTCCGGCGAATAGTGGAGAGGTTTTGATTGACGGAAAGCCCATTGATTACAACAAGATTGGTATTGGATACCTCCCCGAAGAAAGAGGACTCTATCCGAAGAAGCTCATCATAGATCAGCTTGTATATTTTGCGGAGCTGAAAGGTATGAGCGCAAAGGATGCTGTAAAATCTGTTGATTATTGGCTTGGCAGACTCGGTATGACCGAATATCGCAATAAGCGCCTTGACACACTTTCAAAAGGAAACCAACAGAAAATTCAGCTTGTTACCGCGCTTGCACACGATCCCGATATTGTCATTCTCGACGAGCCTTTTTCGGGACTCGATCCCGTAAACGCTATGCTCCTTAAGGATGTGGTCAAGGAACAGATCGCCAAGGGAAAAATCGTTCTGTTCTCAAGTCATCAGATGAGCTACATAGAGGAATTTTGCGACAGTATTGCCATCATCAACGCAGGCAAGGTGGCTATCAGCGGAGATCTCCATGAGATCAAGCGAGCGTACCCGCGCGATAAGATCGTTGTAAGTACCCAAGCCCCCGAAAAGATAAAGGCCGACCTCGGAGATATTTGCACCGAGCGCGAGGACGGAACTCTGCTTATTCAGCTTGGAAACCCCGGCGAAAAGCAGGCTATGATGAAACGACTTGTAGAAAACTACGATATTGACGAGGTAAAGGTATTTGAGCCTTCTCTTAACGATATTTTCGTAGAATACGCAGGCGCGCAGGTGTAAGGAGGCAAAACAATGAAACAGTTTGGTAAAATACTTAAATTTGAACTTAAAGGATATCTTCGAAATAAAGTGTTTGTTGGATTTACTATCTTCCTCGTTGCACTGATTGCTATCGTAATGTTTATTCCAAACATTATATCGGCGTTTGAATCGGATGATGTTGGCGATACCGCGCCTACTGATCTTCCCACGATGCTTGTATATGCCGAGGATGAAAGCCTCGCTTCGATTGTGAAAGAATACTTCGGAAACGCTTTTGTCGATTATAACGTAAAGGTCGCAGAAGGTAGCGTTGACGAACTGAAGGATGAAATAATATCAGGCAATGCAGAGTGCGCCTTTGTAATAAACAGTGCATCCTCCTATACCTACTATGTAAACAACCTTTCGATGTACGATAGCAATACCGCCGTTGCAGACACCGTATTGCAAGAGGTATATCGTATCAATGCTATGGTGCATAATGGACTTACACCCGAGCAGGCAGGAGAGATTATGTCTGTTCAGATTGAAAGCGGCACCGAAACGCTCGGCAAGGATCAGATGCAGAACTTCTTCTACACCTACATAATGATCTTCGCACTCTATATGGTCATTCTTCTTTACGGACAGATGGTTGCCACCAATGTTGCAACCGAAAAGAGTTCACGTGCAATGGAAGTCCTCGTAACGAGTGCAAAGCCCACCGCTATGATGTTCGGCAAGGTGCTTGCGTCCTGTATCGCAGGCTTCACTCAGCTCGTTCTCATATTCGGTACGGCAATACTCCTTTACACCGTGAACAAGGAAGCTCTTTCAAATCCCTTGATCGCTTCCATATTCGATATTCCGATTGAATTGTTTATCTATCTGATTGTGTTCTTCGTGCTTGGCTTCCTCATTTACGCCTTTATGTTCGGCGCGATAGGCTCGACAGCATCCAAGCTCGAAGATATCAACACCTCGGTTATGCCGATCACGTTCCTCTTTATTATCGCATTTATGGTAGTCGTATTCTCTATGAGCAGCGGCTCTGTTGATAACACCGCAATGCTTGTATGCTCCTATATT
>JAZOMF010000094.1:0-86178 GCA_045653805.1 Eubacteriales bacterium | reverse complement strand
AAGAGGTATATCAATGGAAAACAACAGCAATTTTATACATGAAATTATAGATGCAGACCTTACCACAAACCCCGGTCTCAAGATCCACACCCGTTTTCCTCCCGAGCCTAACGGTTATCTTCACATCGGCTCGGTAAAGGCTATCTGCGTTAATACCGACGTTGCAAATAAGTATAACGGTCTTTTTAATCTCCGTTATGACGATACCAACCCCGCAAAGGAATCCGACGAGTTCGTCCGCTCCATCAGGGAAGACCTTGAGTGGCTGGGTGCCACCCCCACAGGCGGCGTATTCTACGGCTCCGACTACTTCGGCAAGTGCTACGAGTTTGCAGTTCAGCTTATCAAGCAGGGCGACGCATACGTTTGCGACCTCTCCAAGGAGGAGATAACCGACTATAAGGGCACCGACAGATCCGTTGCAGGCAAGGGATCTCCCTATCGCAACCGTTCCGTTGAAGAAAACCTCGACCTCTTTGAAAGCATGAAGAACGGCGAGTTTGAGGACGGCAAGCGCACTCTTCGCGCGAAGATCGATCCTACAAGCGACAACCCCTATCTCCGCGACCCCGTAATTTACAGAATCAAGCATATTCACCACCACCGCCAGGGCGACACATGGTGCGTTTACCCCATGTACGACTTCGCTCACCCTATTCAGGATGCTCTTGAGGGGATTACCCACTCTCTCTGCTCCAGCGAGTTCAGAAATCACCGTCCCCTTTATGACTGGGTAGTTGAAAAGATCGGCTTCGCTCAGAAGCCCCACCAGTGGGAATTTGGCAGAATGAACATCACCTACACCGTAATGTCCAAGCGTTACCTTCGTCAGCTTGTTGAGGAAAATCACGTTGACGGCTGGGATGACCCTCGTCTTCCTACCCTTTGCGGTCTTCGCCGACGTGGCTATACTCCCGAGGCACTCTTCAACTTTGTTCGTGAGGCAGGAGTTACCAACACCGACCACACAGTAGACGTCCGCCAGCTTGAGGCTTGCGTTCGTGACGATCTCAACGAAAATGCTCTTCGCAGAGTTGCAATCATAAATCCCATCAAGGTTGTTATCGATAACTATCCCGAGGATAAGGAGGAGATGATCAGCCTGCCCAACCACCCCCAGAAGGAGGATCTTGGCAGACGCGACGTTCCCATGACTCGCGAGATATATATTGACGCAGATGACTTTGCAGAGGTTCCCCCTCCCAAGTTCTTCCGTCTCAAGCCCGAGGGTGAGGTTCGTCTTATGGGCGGATATATCATCAAATATGCGGGCATCGAGAAGAACGAGGACGGCAGCATCAAGTGCATACACGCAACCGCCGACCTTGAGACCGGCAACGGTATGCCCGCAGACGGCAGAAAGATCAAGGGCACTATTCATTGGCTCTCCGCAAAGTATGCGCATCCTGTGACCCTTATGCTCTACGACCGTCTTTTCAACATTGAGAACACCGCCTTCGTTCCCGAGGGACAGACCTATCTCGACTTCCTCAACCCCGATTCTCTTACCAAGATCGAGGGCGCTATGGTTGAGCCTTCTCTTGCAGATGCAAAGGCAGGCGATAAGTTCCAGTTCGTCCGTGTAGGCTACTTCTGCAAGGACTCCAAGAACGAAAACACCTTCAACCGCGTAGTAGGACTCAAGGACAGCTTCCCTAAAAAGTAAAACGAGGTTATAGTGGGGAAGAAAACTTGTTTGAAAAAAGTTTTCTTCCCCAACTTTCAAAAACTTTCTCAAAAGGAGAAAAACAATGCCCGAATTTATTCAGAATAATCCCGTTTTGTCAATCCTTATCGTATACGTAGCGATAATTTCCATAGTTTCTATAATAATTTGCTTCTACGACAAAAAAATCTCCAAGAAAAAACGCGTGGAGCTTCGAATCCCCGAAAAAACTCTTCTCATACTCTCGGCAGCAGGTGGAAGTGTGGCAATGTTTATCACGATGCTCCTCATTCGCCACAAGACCAAGCATTTCAAGTTTATGTTTGGTATTCCCGTCATAATAGTTATCCAAGCAGCCGCAATTTTTGCACTTTTCTATTTCAAAGTGTTGCAAATTGTATAAATTGCACTAAAAACATCATTTTGTTTGATGATTTATTTTGCAAAAAGCACTCTTGCGAAATTTTAATATTAGTGATATAATATATAAGATGTAAATAAAAAAGGCTATGATGAAGTCAGCCCTTTTCAAGTCATATTTCAGAGAGTCCGCGACAGGTGTGAGCGGATATATGCGAAAATGCGGCATTTCCCTTCGGAGCTTGCTCGGTCAAAGTCGATCTTTCGACAAATAGCTGCGCACGGCAGACACCGTTACGAGTCAGGCAAAGTGTTGGCTTTGTTATTTTTCAGAGCCAAAATGCGGGTGGTACCGCGGAAATTATGTTTTTCCGTCCCGATTCTCTTTCGAGAATCGGGACTTTATTTTTGTTTAAAATTAAACTCATATATTTGAAAGGAATTTCAAAATGAAAGAAACACTTAATCGCATAAAGGTGGAGGCACTTGAGTCTATCACCTCCCACGAGATTGACGATGCCTCTCTTGAGGCTCTTCGCATCAAGTATCTCGGTAAAAAGGGTGAGCTTACCGCCGTTCTTCGCGGAATGGGTCAGCTATCCGCCGAGGAAAGACCCGTTGTTGGTCAGATCGCTAACGAGGTAAGAGCAGAGATTGAATCCGCCATCACCGCAAAGAAGACCGCTCTCGCAGACGCGGCTCTTGACGCAAAGCTTGCCGCTGAAAAGCTTGACGTTACCGTTCCCGGTAAGAAGGCTAAGGTTGGTCACCGTCATCCCCTCACTCTCGTTCAGAGAGACATGGAGGAGATCTTTATCGGTATGGGCTTCTCTATCGCAGAGGGTCCCGAGGTAGAGTACGACTACTACAACTTCCAGGCGCTCAATATTCCCGAGAATCACCCCGCGCGTGACACTCAGGACACCTTCTACATCACCGAAAAGATCCTTCTTCGTTCCCAGACCTCTCCCGTTCAGGCGAGAACTATGGAGAACCAGAAGCCCCCTATCAGAATAATCTCCCCCGGTCGCGTTTACAGAAGCGATGCTATGGATGCAACTCACTCCCCTCTCTTCCACCAGATGGAGGGCCTTGTAGTTGACAAGGGCATCACCATGGGCGACCTTAAGGGTATGCTTGAAACATTTGCAAAGACCGAGTTCGGCGAGGACACCAGAATCCGTTTCCGCCCTCACCACTTCCCCTTCACCGAGCCCTCCGCAGAGGTTGATATCTCCTGCTTTATGTGTGGCGGTAAGGGTTGCCGTCTCTGCAAGGGAGAGGGCTGGATCGAGATCCTCGGCGCAGGTATGGTTCACCCCAACGTGCTTCGCAACTGCGGCATTGACCCCGAAGAATACAGCGGATTTGCATTCGGTATGGGTGTTGAGAGAATCGCAATGCTCAAATACCACATCGGTGATATTCGTCATTTCTACGAGAATGACGTCCGTTTCATCGAGCAGTTCTGATGAAAGGTCGCGTGAAAATGACAATCATCTTACAATATATTACACTGTTTCACGCCTCGAATTTTGATAAATCAAAATTCGCAAAATACAACGGAGGTTTAAAATGAATCTTTCACTTAAATGGCTTCACGATTTCACAAATACAGACGGTATTACCACTAAGGAATACTGCGACAGAATGACAGACACAGGAAGTAAGGTCGAGGGCTACGAGGTTCTCGGAGAGGACATCCAGAACGTAAAGGTGGCAAAGGTTGTTTCTATGGAACGCCACCCCGACTCCGATCATCTCTGGATCTGCCAGGTTGACATCGGCAGTGAGGTAACCCAGATAGTTACCGGCGCGCAGAACGTACACGAGGGCGACATCGTTCCCGCGGCTATTCCCGTAGCGCACCTCCCAGGTGACGTTACCATTAAGGCAGGCAAGCTCCGCGGAATTCCCTCCAACGGTATGCTCTGCTCCATTGCAGAACTTAATCTTACTCTCCACGATATGCCCGATGCGATCGAGGACGGAATCTTCATTCTCCCTAAGGAGTATGAGGACAAGATCGGTATGGATATCAAGGAAGCTCTCATGCTGGATGACACCGTTGTTGAGTTTGAGATCACCTCCAACCGCCCCGACTGTCTCTCCGTTATCGGTCTTGCCCCTGAGACCGCTATCAGCTTTGACAAGCCCTTCAACGTTCCCGCTCCCTCAGTCAAAGAGCTCGGCGACGGCGACAAAATCGACAACTATCTTTCTGTTAAGATCAGCGATAGTGACCTCTGCTTCCGCTATGCGGCAAAGGTTGTCAAGAACGTAAAGATCGCGCCCTCCCCCCTCTGGCTCAGAATGAGACTCCGTGCCGCAGGTGTTCGCCCCATCAACAACATCGTTGACATTACCAACTACGTAATGCTTGAATACGGTCAGCCTATGCACGCATTCGACTACGCGATGCTGGACGGCTCCGCTATCAATGTTCGCCGTGCCGCTGACGGTGAGCTTTTCAAGTCTCTTGACGACAAGGATCACACCCTCGACAACTCTATGCTCGTTATCGCTGACAGCGCAAAGGCTTGCGCGCTTGCAGGTGTTATGGGCGGCGCTAACAGTGAGATCAAGGACAGCACCACCACCGTTGTATTTGAGTCCGCTTGCTTCTCCGGCCCCTCGGTTCGCGTCACAGCAAAGAAGAACGGCATGAGAACCGAGTCCTCTGCTCGTTTTGAAAAGGGTCTTGACCCCGAAAACTGCATGGCAGGACTTCTCCGCGCTTGTGAGCTTGTTCAGCTTCTTGGAGCAGGTGACGTGATTGACGGCACTATCGACGTTTACCCCACCAAGCCCGAGGCAGTTATCCTTCCCCTCGACGTTGAAAAGATCAATAAGTTCCTCGGCGTTGAGCTTGATTACGACTACATGAAGAGCGTTCTTGAGCGCCTTGAATGTAAGGTGGAAGGCAACTCCATCACCGTTCCCTCCTTCAGAAATGACCTCACCTGCATGCAGGACATCGCAGAGGAGATCATCCGTATCTACGGCTACAACAAGATCAAGTCCACCTGCATCTATGCAGAAACCACCCAGGGCGGCAGAACCCCCAAGCAGCAGTATGAGGTTGATTGTGAGCACCTGCTTTACGGTATGGGCTTCGACCAGATCCAGACCTTCTCCTTCATCTCCCCCAAGCACTACGATAAGATCAGAATGGCTGAGGACAGCGTTCTTCGCAAGAGCGTGGTTATCTCCAATCCTCTCGGCGAGGACACCAGCGTAATGAGAACCACAGCGCTTCCTTCTATGATGGAGGTCGTTGCAAGAAACGTTAACTTCTCCAACGATGATGTTCGTCTCTTCGAGATGGCTACCGTTTACATTCCTCAGGAGGGCGACAATGTTCTTCCCAAGGAAAACAAGGTCATCACTCTTGCGGCATACGGCAAGGGCGAGGATTTCTATGAGCTCAAGGGCGTTATTGAGAATATTCTCGAGTCCGCAGGCATTGAAAAGGCAAAGTTCGTTTCCTACTCAGAGGATAAGGCATATCACCCCGGTCGTTGCGCGAAGATCATGACCGCTGACGGTAAGGAGCTGGGTATCTTCGGTCAGATCCATCCCCTCACCGCAAAGAACTATGACGTAAGCCTTCCCGTTTACGCGGCAGAGCTTTCCTTCGATGCCATCTTCGACAATTCCGATATGACTATCGACTACAAGGCTCTTCCCAAGTTCCCCGCAACCTCTCGCGACTTCTCCTTCATCTGCGATGAAGAGCTTGAGGTTGGCACTATTGCAGAGGTTATGGAAAAGGCGGCAGGTAAGATGTGCGAGGGCGTTAGGCTCTTCGATATCTTCCGCGGCGAAAAGATCGGCGAGGGCAAGAAGAGCGCCTCGTTCCGTGTAATTCTCCGCGCTCCAGACCGCACATTGACAGTTGAAGAGGCAGATAAGGTATCTAACAAGATACTCAAGGATCTCTCCTTCAAGCTCGGCATCAACATCAGAGGTTAAGATATGGCAGAAATAATCACCGAAAGAACGAAAAAGCTTAACGAATACGCAAGACGCGTTAAGGCAGGCGAGACCCTCACTCCCGAGGAGATTGACGACCGCGACCGCCTCCGCGCCGAATATATCGCTGAATTTCGTAAAAATTTCCGTCAGCAGTTGGATAGTACTGTTATCCAGTACCCCGACGGGACGAAAAAGAGCTTGAAAAAAGATTAAAATCATTAAGGGAAAAGAGCTTGCCTCTTTTCCCTTTTGTGCTCGATGCCTCCGGCTGCTCGCTTTTTAGGCAAAACTCACGCAGATTGCAAGCAATCCTGCTTTGCGAGTTTTCTTCGAAAACATCGGCTTGGCAAAAACCTTCAACTAAAAAGGTTGAAATTGTAGCCGAAAGAGTTTTAAAACTGTGAGAATTTAACCCTAAGCCAATTTGCTATCGTGTTGCAATTACAATTTTCCCTTTTAAACAAACGGGGTTGGGGGTCACGGGGGAGGGGATGTTTTAAAAATCCGCCGTCATTTTAAAACAAAACTATCGATTTGGTGCGGATTTTTAGAACTAACTCCTATCCCTCGTGCGGCGTTTCTTTTGTAACTTTTCTTGTCGCCGGTGACAAGAAAAGTTAGTATTAAACTAACTGATAAACTCCAATTTATTCCTCGGTAGCATTTTTTATCTTGACTTTTTATTTAGTTTAGTATATAATTAAACTGTATTATTTTGCGCTATTGGAGGACCTTGATGGAAAGCAAAAGATTTACAAAAAACGATAACGGCTTTATTTGCGCTCACTGCGGCAAGGAGGTCGAACCCTTGGGCTACACCTCAAGAAATCACTGTCCCTTCTGCCTTTGGTCGCTCCACGTGGACATAAATCCCGGAGACAGAGCCTGCGAGTGCCGCGCACCTATGGAGCCCGTAAAGGTTGTGACAGACCCTAAAAAGGGCTATATCATAATCCACAAATGCACCAAGTGCGGCGAGCTTCACCGCAACAAGGCGGCGCACGAGGCTAAAACTCAGCCCGACAGTATGAAGCTTCTCATCAAGCTTACAAGTGTGGATTTTAAATTCTAACGGAGATAACAATGCAAAGATTACTTAACACAAAGGGCAGACTTATTGGTATCGACTTTGGCGACAAGCGCACGGGTCTTGCCACCTGCGACAAAAACAGAATAATCGCTTCCGGCCTTGGACAGATAAGCGTTGGAGGTATGCAAAAGACTGCCGCGCGCATCCGAGAGATAATTAAAGAAGAAAATATCACCGGCGGCGTAGTTATAGGGCTGCCGATCAATATGGATGGAAGCCACGGCCCTCGTGCCGAGCATGCCGAAAAGTTCGCAAACATTTTAGGCGGACTCCTATCCGAGGACGAGGCTACCGCCTCCCTCCCCATCGTTATGCTTGACGAGAGAATGACCACCATGGCGGCATCCCGTTATCTCAACGAGACCGACACAAGAGGACAAAAAAGAAAGCAGGTCATCGACACCCTCTCGGCGCAGATAATCCTGCAAAACGCCCTTGATAGACTTAAAAACATGCAATAATCGCAAAAACGAAAGGATACAACAATGCCACATAAAAAATACGGCTGGAGAGTAGCCGGATTTGTATTTAAAGGTCTACTTACATTACTGATCGTTTCAGTAGTGGGAATTCTTGCTTTCAGAATAATCGACAGTAAGATAGTCCCCTCAAAAGTCAAAACTCTGACCCCAAATGAAAAGCTTTGCGAGGTCTACGAGAAATATGACGGCAACCTCTCCATTTATTATCAAGATCAAGGAAAATACACCCGAGAGGACAAGAATTACGGATACTTTGCCAACGAGGGCGCGGTATTTATCGAGGAAGCCCAGCAGCTTCAGGTAACACTCAGCTATAATAACAGCACTCTTGAGCATACCAAGAATGATTACCGTCTCCCTGAGATTCCCTCTCGCGACGAGCAGGTCTACTCGATTTCTCTGCGAATTATGTACGACCTTACCCCCGACAACAAGGACGACAACGACGGCAAGACCGAATCGGCAGTCCGCTACGAGCGCATTATGCCCACAGGTGATCCTATCTCTCACAAAAAGACCCTTTATAACTACCGCAAATTCATTTTTGACAACGTAGTTATTGACGATACCGTTATCGCCGTGCTTCTGGACATTCATTACGTAGGAGACGTAAATTACGAAAAGGATGCCTACGGCTCACTTCTGCTCTATCATTTCGAGGAAGAAAATCTCGAATACAAAATGACGCTTGCAGACAAAAACGCACTAAAATAAAAAGCTTTTATAACGCAAAAAAGAACCGCAACAGCGGTTCTTTTTTGCGTTATTATTCGAAATCGGTGTAGAGCTTGTCGAGATTATAAAATTCTCTTGCCTCTCTGTCAAAAACATGAACGAGAACGCTTGCGTAGTCAAGAACTCTCCAGTTGTTGCCGTCCTTGCCCTCGGCTCTAATGGGCTCAACCCCTGCTAAACCAAGCTTATATTCAACCTCGTCTGCAAGTGCGCGTACATGGGTGTTGGTGTTACCGTTTGCAAGCACGAAATAGTCTGCGATGATGGTCTTGTCGCCAACCTCGATAACCTTTACGTCCTTACCCTTCTTGTTGTCAAGGATCTCTGCGATAGCGTTTGCAAGCTCCAGAGGAGTTGCTCCAACGAGGCTCTTTATTTCTTCATTCTTAATTTCTTCCATGGTAGTTTTCCTTTCAAAGTATACGATTTAATTGTTTTCAAGTTCAAAAATAATTGCGTCTCTTGCCGCCAAGGTATCCAAAACAACGTTTTTTCCCTTTGCTTTAAGATCGGCAATGGTAAGATCAAATGAATGCAAAATCACACGATTTAAGTGTGCAATTTTGTCGCTCTCGCTCATTTTTTCAGGCTCTGCCAAGAAAAATTCATTTCGAAGCGCTATGCAATCATCATATTTTCTGGTTTCCTCGATGTAATCGGCAAGATATATGATCTTTTCACATATCGACATTCCAGCTCTGCCCGTGGTGTGGTGTCTGACCGCCGAAATTAGCTCCTCATCGGCAAATGCGGGGTATTTTTCAGGGATTATAAGCGAAGCCGAGACCGAATGGAGCGTTGCGGGAGAATCGAGGGATTCAGGCGTAGGAGTTAAACCGAAACGGTTGTATATTTCGGTATGTCCGTCTATCGACAGCTCCTTGGTCACATCGTGAAGCAGTGCCGCCGCCCTCAAAAGATCAATTTTATCGGGGCAGTAAATCTCACCGAGGCGGACTGCCATTTTTTCAACTCCAAGGGTATGTTCAAGTCGAAACCCCGACATCTTATCCGCAATATCGCTCCGAAGGGCGTTTATCTGCTCAATGCTGATATTCATTTTGAATAAAGCCCCTTTTCCTTGATATATTCTGCCACAGCGGTAGGCACCAAAGAGGAAATATCATCGCCGCACGCGATCTTCTCCCTCACTTGGCTGGAGGACACCTCAATAGCGGGAGCTTTGATTCTAACCACGTTTTTGCCGTATTTATTACGGTATTCCGTAATCTTTTTGACAAGCTGATCGTCCAGACTCTCGTCACTCTCGCGTCGGATGTAGACTGGATAGCAAAGCTTGAATATCTCGTCAGACTCTCTCCATTTGTCCAATGTGAGTATCATATCGGTGCCGCAAAGCAGGAACAGTCTGCGGTCCTCGTCCCAAAGCTCACGGAGAGTATCGACCGTGTAGCTTTTGCCCTCGCGGCGCATCTCCATATCGCTAACGATAACTCCGTTGATCCCCTCAAAAGCCTTTTCGCACATTCTAAGGCGGTCACGGTCGCTCGCCCCCGCGCTCATTTCCTTGTGAGGACTGGTGCCCGTGGGGATGACAAAGAGGACGTCCAGCCACATCTGCTCCATAAAGGCCTTTGCCGCCTCTACGTGACCGATATGTATAGGCGCAAACGCGCCGCCGTAAATTCCTATTCTCAGCATATCACTTTTTAGGAAGCTCGATGGTCTTCTTGTCCTTGGACTCGCGGTAAAGTACTATCTTTCTGCCTATGCAAGCAACGCCGTCTGCTCCAAGAGCCTCACAAAGCTTGTCCAGCATTTCACGGGGCTGCTCCCCGCTGTTTTCAAGCACGGTGAGCTTCACCAGCTCCCGTGCTTCAAGAGCATCGGACACGGTCTTGATAAGGTTGTCCGAAATTCCGCCCTTTCCAATCTGCATAATTGCGGGGCAGGACTGTGCCAGACCACGCAGATATGCTCTCTGCTTAGATGTTAACATATTTTTCTCCAAATTCTGATTTATTCTTTAATTTCAAGCGTCTTCAGCTTTTCCGCAAACGCCTTGATCGCGTTTCCACGATGGCTGACACTGTTTTTCTCCTCAGGAGTAACCTGTGCTAAGGTTTTACCAAACTGAGGGAAGTAGAACAATGGGTCGTAACCAAATCCGCCATCTCCCTGTCTCTCATTCAGTATCTGACCGCCAACGTGTCCGCGAACTACGATAGGCTCAAACCCATACTTTTCGGGGAACACACAAGCGATACAGCAAACGAATCTTGCGCTTCTGTCTGCCTTATCTTCAAGATTTTTGAGGAGCAGATCGTTATTCGCCTCGTCATCGCCATGGTCTCCTGCATATCGTGCGCTGTAAACGCCGGGAGCACCGCCAAGAGCATCTACTTCAAGTCCGGAATCATCGCCAACTCCGATGTATCCCGAGCTTGCCGCTACTCTCGCCTTGATAAGCGCGTTTTCCTCAAAGGTTGTGCCATCTTCCTCGATCTCGCCGTAAATTCCTACGTCATCAAGAGAAATGATCTCAATTCCCTCGATATACTGCGAAAGCAAGGTCTGAAGCTCGCCAATTTTCTTCTTATTTCTTGATGCTAATACAATTTTCATTTATTTCCTTTTCATGGGGCTTTGCCCCAAACCCCACTTAAGAAACTTTTTGGAAAAGTTTCTTAAGAATCTTCAAACTTTTCAAATAATTGGCTCAAAATGGCTTGCAACACGATAGCCGTGAAGCTTTGATAAAAATCATCACCATTTTTAAACCATACCAGTCTTTAACATATCCTTGTTTTCGAGAAGGTTTTTGAGGGTTCAAGGGAACTTTTTGCAAAAAGTTCCCTTGCCGCCTCCCCGCATCCCTCTTATTCAAAAAGTGCATCTACGAATTGTTTTGCGTTAAACTCCTGCATATCATCGATCTTTTCGCCGACACCGATGAATTTAACGGGGATACCAAGCTCACGCTTGATGGATATAACGATACCGCCCTTTGCAGTGCCGTCCAGCTTATTGAGGGTAATACCCGTAATATTTGCCGCCTTACTGAACTCTTTTGCCTGAATAACTGCATTCTGACCGGTGGTCGCATCGAGAACGAGAAGGTTCTCTCTGCTTGCTCCGGGAAGCTCACGGTCGATAACTCTGTTGATCTTTGCAAGCTCGTTCATAAGGTTCTGTTTGTTGTGAAGTCTGCCTGCGGTGTCAATAATAAGCACGTCGGCTTCCTTCTTCTTTGCATAATTAATAGCGTCGAAAACAACTGCCGCAGGGTCACTGCCCTCGCTCTGCTTAACGACCTCAACCTTTGCCCTCTGGCACCATACCTCAAGCTGGTCAATAGCCGCCGCTCTGAAGGTATCAGCCGCCGCAACAACTACCTTTTTGCCCTGCAGACGAAGTCTCTTGGAAATTTTACCGATGCTGGTAGTCTTACCTGCGCCGTTAACGCCGATAACAAGCACTACGGAGGGGGTAGTTTCAAGCTTCAAGGGCTGATGCTCACCGATCATCTCGCCGAGAATCTCTTTAAGTGTATCAAGCACCTGATCCTTTTCCTTGAGTCTGCCGTCCTTGATGCGGTCACGAAGCTCTTCGATAATATCCTCGGTCGCTCCAACGCCAACGTCTGCCATAATGAGAAGCTCCTCGAGCTCCTCAAGCATATCCTCGTCAACCTTAACGAAGTTTTTAAGAAGCTCGTTTACAGAACCGAAAAGCGCGTTTTTGGTCTTGGTAAGACCGTTTTTCAGCTTTTCCCAAAAGGAAAGCTTTTCGCCCTCGTATTCTTCCTCGACTTCGGCTTTTGCATCGTCCTCGGTGTCTTCTGCCATCTCCACTGCCTCTTGCTCCTGCTTGAAGGCAGAAAATTCGGAAAACTCACCGTCGATCTCAAGAGCGTCGGACTCGTTTATCTCGTCAGCGTTTTCTATTTCAAACTGCTCTGCCGCCGCGATCTCCTCCTCGGTCAGCTCCTCGGAGTCTTCCTCCGAGGTAGCGTTGACTACTGGAGCGGATTGCTTTTTCTCGTCATTATTCTTTTTGCCAAAAAGCTTATTCAAAAATGCCATTCCATTCACCATCTTTCTGCTTCTCGATGTCCTTTACATCGAGAGTAAGAATCTTTGAAATACCGTGCTCGGGCATGGTTACACCGTAAAGTCTGGTCGCCGCCGCCATAGTACCACGGCGGTGGGTGATCATAATAAACTGCGTGCCGTCACTGTATCTCTTTATGTATTGCGCGAGTCGCTCAACGTTTACCTCATCCAGCGCCGCCTCTATCTCGTCGAGAATACAGAAGGGCGTGGGGTGGACCTGGAGCGTTGCAATGAAAAGCGCAACGCCGATGAACGCCTGCTCACCACCCGAAAGCTGCATAAGATTCTTGATGATCTTTCCGGGAGGTGCCGCCTTAATTTCGATTCCGCTTTCAAGCACGTTCTCGGGGTCTGTGAGATAGATCTCTGCACTACCGCCGCCGAAGAGCTCGGAGAAGGTCTTACCGAAGTTCTCGTTGATCTGATTAAATGCGGTTACGAAGGCAGTCTTCATCTCCTTTTCGAGCTTGACAATAATATCGGTAAGCTCTCCCTTGGATTTTTCAAGGTCCTTGATCTGCTCGCTCATATAGTCGTATCTTTCCTTGACTTCCTTGTATTTGTTAACGGCGTCAAGGTCAACGTGACCGATATAACGGAGCTTATTCTGACATTCTATCTGGGTCTTTGCATATTCTGCGCGATTTTCTGCCGTTACAGGGGGATAATTCAGCGCAACCGCATCTGCTCTTGTCAGCTCGTAATCATCCCAAAGCTTACCGGATACCTTATCGTACTTTTCGCGAAGTCCTTCAAGCTTTGCCTCATTTGTTGTGTGAACACGGAAGATAAGCTCCTTCTCTGCCATCTTATCGCGCATCATGGTGTTGATCTCGTTGAGCTTCTTCTCAAACTCCATGTTGCCCTCTTCGATCTCGCTTCTCTTTGCATTAAGAGAATCAAGCTCGCTCTGACAGAGAGTATATCTCTTTCTGTTCTCGCTTTGAGCTACCGTGATATTTTCTATCTGATTTTTGTAGCTTGCTATTCTTTCGTTTGCCGCCTTAATATCCTCGCCGCAAACGCGGATACGCTCAACCGAAACCTCAAGGAGAGCCTTAGCTGTCTCAATATCCTTCTGAATTTCACTCAAACGAATGACGGTTGCGGTCTTTTCGTCCTCAAGGGATCTGAGAGCGTCCTCGCAGTCCACCTTTTCGTCGTGCTTTGCAAGACGAACTGCGGTGAACTCCTCTACTCTCTTATTTTGAGACTCTTCCTCTTCCTTAAGAGCCGCAAGATCGTCCTCGTATCTCTCGCTCATACGAACTATCTGCTCGTAATCCTCGTTGAGCTTATCAAGGAGAGCCTTGTTGGACTCGTACTGACCCATGATCTTTTCAAGTCCCTGCAGCTCGGTATTTTTAAGAATATTAAGAATATCCTTGCGGTCAGAAAGATCGGTGCGGCGGTCGGTGACCTCCTCAACTCTCTCGTTGATCTCGTCGAGCTCACTCTGGAGCTTCTTGACCTTTGCTTCAAGCTCCTCAGATTCGCTTTGAAGTCTCTTGACCTCGTCGGCACGGGAAAGGATTCCTCCGCTCTGCTTGACAGATCCTCCAGTAAAGGAACCGCCTGCATTTATCTGCTGACCGTCAAGGGTAACAACTCGTACCTTGTAGTTCAGCTTCTTTGCCATTACGGTGGCATTGTCGATATTATCAAAAATCAAGGTTCTGCCGAGAAGCGAGCTTATAACGTTTCTAAAGGTCGCATCGCTTCCGCAAAGCTCGTCGGCACGTCCGATATATCCCGCAAAGCCTCTTGCATCGCGCATCTCGGGAGTTTCGGTCTGGGACTTCATGGAGCTTACAGGGAAAAATGTTGCTCTACCTGCTTCTGCACGCTTGAGGGCAAACATAGCGGATTTTGCGGTCTCCTCGTCCTCAACCACGATGTTCTGCAGATTCATTCCAAGGGCTGTCTCAACTGCCACCACATACTTTGAATCAACGCTGATGACCTTGGAAAGAGGACCGTAAATCTTGCCGCAGGGCACACCGAAGCGATCGGTGATCTTACCCTGAGAATAGCTGTTCATTACGAAGCGCACACTGTTATTGTACCCCTCGAACTGCTCCTCCATAGCCTTAATTGTCTTAATTCTGTGCTGAACAGATTCAAGACGAAGCTTTTTATTATTAAGCTCCTCGTATTTTTCGCCAAGATCAGAGTTAAGAGTAGTAAGCTCCTTATCGATCTCCGCGCTTTCGGTATCTATCTCGGAGATAGACTCGCTATACTCGTCTACCGTCTTTTGCTTTGCATTCAAGGACTTTTCAAGCTTTGCCGCCTCTTCGCCGTAAAGCTCGATGTCGGAAAGAATGTCGGCATTTCGGTCACTTCCGCTCTCTCTGGAGTTTTCAAGAACCGAGATACGAACCTTGATGTCAACTGCCGCTTCCTCTGCCGCCTTAATGTCAGCAAATGCAGTGTCGATGTCCTTATTCAGTTGATCTATCTTGCACTTTTCATCAAAGATAGAGTCCTCGATCTCTTCAAGACGATTATTTGTCTCGCCAAGAGTTTTTTCAAGAGCCTCGATCTTATCGCCCTGCGCCTTTTCCTTGATCTTCTCCTCAGCAAGGCTTCTCTCTGCACTGCCCAAGGTCTGCTTTGCGCTCTCGA
This sequence comes from Eubacteriales bacterium, assembly GCA_045653805.1. Taxonomy (GTDB): domain Bacteria; phylum Bacillota; class Clostridia; order Oscillospirales; family CAG-272; genus SVTX01. The sequence goes on along the minus strand of JAZOMF010000094.1, from coordinate 71,163 downwards.
TCATCTCGTCGGTGTGGCGGATATTGGTCTCGTTAACTCTAAACTCACTGTCAAGCTTGAATATCTCGCTTGTCTGCTCCTTGATAAGATTAAGTATCTGGGACTGTGCAATCTTTCCGTTTTGGCTCGCCTCATAAAGCTTTGCATTTCTGGCGTCCAGCGACTGCATAGAGTCCTCGGCGTTTTTGAGGTCGAATTCTGAGCGACGGAGAGCTTCCTCTGCGGCAGAGATGTCGGCGCGGTACTTTTCGGTGTCAAAAAGCCAGAGGCTTACATCAACCTTTTTCTTGACCTCAAGCAGCTCTATCGCTCTCTTTGCCTTTTCGCTCTCCTTTTCAAGAGGGCCTACCTGGGACGCCACCTCGGTAAATATGTCATTGATACGAACCATATTCTCCTCGGTCTGCTTCAGCTTTCGCTCCGCCTCGCTCTTCTTGTGTCTGAATTTTGCAATTCCCGACGCATCCTCAAAGATGTCACGTCTATCCTCGCTCTTTCTCGACACCATATCGGCAATTCTACCCTGACCGATTATGGAATAACCGTCACGTCCGATACCGGTATTGAGGAAAAGCTCGTAGATGTCGCGAAGTCTTACTGCGCGGCGATTTATGTAATATTCGCTCTCGCCCGCACGGAAATAACGGCGAGTTACGGTTACCTCGTCGTAAGGACATTCCAAGCGTGTAGGACCAACGGTATTGTCAAAGGTGACAGACACCTCGGCGTATCCCATGGGCTTGCGGCTATCCGCACCGCCGAAGATAACATCCTCCATCTTGGTACCTCGAAGAGTTTTGGAGGAAATTTCACCCAAAACCCAGCGCATAGCGTCGGCAATATTTGATTTTCCACTTCCGTTAGGGCCTACGATAACGGTAACGCCTGTTCCCGTCTCCTCTCCCGACGCATCAAAGACCAGCTTCGTTTTATCTGGGAAGGACTTAAAGCCCTGTAATTCTATTGACTTAAGATACAATTTTATACCTCCGTCTTTATCTCACAGAAAACACTGTCCGTTTTATGTGAATTTTCTTTTATTTTTAGATCTTTCAGATCAAATTCTTCAATAATTCGCTTTTTGTTTTTGCCCTTTTGACCTACCGATATTGAGGTCTCTCCCTGCGGCACGGTCAAAATTACGGTCTTGCCCGAAAGGCTGTCCTTTTTGCTTTTTTCAAGCATCACCTCGCGGATAAGGTCATACCTCTCCTCACCAAGCACAAGCTCGCCGAGGGCGGGATGATTTGCTCCACCCATCACTTTTTGAAGGTCACCCAGATTATCACTGGCGCAAAGACCTATTCGGATACACTCCACTCCCCGGCTCTTGAATATTTTCAAGACCTCCTTGGAGCGAATGATAGCGTCCTCGGTATCAAGCATTTCGTATTTGCCTCTCTCCGCCATTTTGGCAAGCTCGGTTTCAAAAAATGTGACCGTGGGATAAATTCTTGCTCCGTCAGCACCCATTTCACATATCTTGAGCGCCGTTGCAAGCTCTTTTTCAAGACTTGAGCCCGGCAGACCTATCATCATCTGACCTATAAGCTCATATCCTGCGTTTTTTATCATTTTACAAGCATTTTCGGCTTGAAGCGCATCGTGTCCGCGTTTTGAAAGCTGCAAAACACCGTCATCCATGCTTTGGAGTCCCAACTCCACGGTTTTTACGGGATAGCGGGAGAGGATCTCCATTATCTCTCCGTTTATATAATCGGGGCGTGTGGACATTCGGATTCCCAAAACCTTCGCGCATTCCTCTCGCGGATTATCAACGTAAGATTTGGCAACGTCAAGCAGATATATCATCAGCTCACGGTCGATTCCAGTAAAAGAGCCGCCGAAATATGCTATCTCAACCTCGCAATCCTGTGGGATGGTTACAAGTGCTTCCTCAATCTCCCTCACCACATTTTCGCGACAAAAGCTCTGCTTTCCCGAAATTGAGCGTTGATTACAAAAAACGCACATGTTGGGGCAACCGAGGTGAGGGATGAATATAGGAATGTTTCTATGTTTGATCTTGCTCATTTTCAAACGGTATTATTCCTCGTGAGGAATAACGCTGAAAAGCTCCAGCGCCTCTCTTGCGGCATTCTGCTCTGCCTCTCTCTTGCTTCTTCCCTGTCCGCGACCGATAACGTTGGAGTTAAGTCTCGCTTCAACCTTAAAGGACTTCATGTGGTCGGGGCCGCTTTGACCCACAACAACGTATTCAAGGAAATCTCCCTCCGCCTGCTGAACAAACTGCTGGAGCAGGCTCTTGGGGTCACCCGAAAAGCCCTTGCTATTACCAATGCTCTCAATCTCATTCACAATAAATGGGAGCAGGAATTTTTCAACGGTAGCCATACCGTACTCGCCTGCATCGAGATAGATTGCCGCCAAAAGCGCCTCGAAAGCATCTGCCAAGATGCTCTTGCGCTGTCTTCCGTTGTTTTTTTCCTCACCGATTCCAAGAAGAAGATATTTGCCAAGACCTATGGTGTTGGCATAGTCTGAAAGTGCTCTCTCGCAAACCACCTCAGCTCTCATTCTCGTAAGCTCACCCTCGGGGCAATCCGAGAATTTGGCATAGAGATAGTTACTGGTAATGAGTGAAAGCACACTGTCTCCCAAAAATTCCAGCCTCTCGTTGCAATACATATGATGATTTTTAAGTCCCGACTCATTTGAATATGAAGAATGAGTAAGGGCTCTGGTAAGCAGACCTCCGTCCTTGAATTGATAGCCAATCGCCGCTTCAAGTGCCTGTCTTCCGCTTTGACCTTTGACAGTCATATTATCTCCTCCCAAAAATCCTTTTATGATTATTCAGCCGCCGTTTCCTCGGCAAGCTTTTGCGCGGCAGCTCTTTCCTCTGCCATTTTTGTCGCCTCTGCAGCGATGATGTCAACGACACCGCTATTGTAGCAGTTAATCGCCTGACGGATAGCATTCGAAAACGCCTTGGCATCGGACGAGCCGTGTGCCTTGATTACAGTCTTCTTCAGACCGAGTATGGGTGCTCCGCCGTGCTCCTTTGCATCAAATCTCTTTTTGAAATTCTTAAGCTTTTTCTTAACCAGCAGATAAGCGAGGATGCCGCCAAATCCGCCCTTGAACATAGCCTTGAGTTCGCCGGACAAAAGCTTACCCATGCCCTCGATACTCTTGAGCACCACGTTGCCCGTAAACCCGTCGGCTACAGCTACGTCACAACCGCCAAGCACCATAGAGTTGCCCTCTACGTTGCCAATAAAGTTGATAAGCTTGCTTTCCTTCAGCTTAACGTATGCCGCCTGCTGAAGCTCGGTGCCCTTGTGCTCCTCGGTGCCGTTGTTGAGAAGACCCACTTTGGGACTGTCAACTCCGTAGATCGCCCTCATATAAGCGCTACCCATTACCGCAAAGCCCACCATATAATCCTCGTTGGGGCGCACGCTTGCTCCCGAATCAAGAAGGATCATAGGATTGGTCAAGGGGATTATCGCACCAATTCCCGCTCTCTGAATACCGGGAAGTCTCTTAACTATCAGCGACGAGCCGCTGAAGAGCGCACCTGTGTTGCCTGCGCTGACGAATGCATCGCCCTCGCCGGCTGCCAGGAGCTGAAGTCCCAGGCCCATGGAAGAGTTTTTCTTCTCCTTCATGATCATCTGGGGCTCGTCCTCCATAGTAAGAACTATGTCGGTATGCTTTATATCATATTTTGAAATGTCAATTTTATGTTCTGCGGCAAGGCTTTTGATAATGCTCTCGTCACCTACGATGGTAAAATCAACGCCATTTGCAAAGCTCTGTTCAGATGCCTGCGCAACGCCCAAAAGCATCTCAAGAGGAGCTTTATCTCCGCTCATTACGTCAACTATTATCCGCATTTTCGCACTCCTCCGCTCTCTTTTTGTAATTTTCTGCGCCAAGTCGCGCTCCAAACTCGGGAATCACCTCAAGAGCTCTCTTGGCAATCACCTCATACTTTGCGACCTTACCGCCCTTAACTCTATATCCAAGAGGCTCAACGATGCCGAAATTTGCGTTCATGGGAACGAAATTGCCGCTAAGGCTTCCCGTGCTGATATACTGCGCCATCGCGCCCAGCATTGTGGTCTGGGGGAATATTACCTTTTCCTCGCCAAGTGCCTTCATAGCAGCGTTGATACCTGCAACGAATCCCGAGCCTGCCGACTCGATATATCCCTCAACTCCGGTCATCTGTCCCGCAAAATAGATATTGGGGTTAGTTCGGAGCGAGTAATCCGCATCAAGATACTTGGGAGAATCAATATAAGTGTTGCGGTGCATAATACCGTAGCGCAAGAAGTCGGCGTTTTCAAGTCCGGGGATCATTGAGAAAACTCTCTTCTGCTCGGGGAAGGTCAGGTGGGTCTGGAAGCCCACGAGATTATACATAGTTCCTTCTGCATTCTCCTTACGGAGCTGAACAACGGCAAAGGACTCTTTGCCTGTTCTCTTATCCACAAGACCTACGGGCTTGAGAGGTCCGTAGCGCAGAGTGTCATATCCTCTCTTTGCCATGACCTCAACGGGCATACATCCCTCAAACACCTTTAATTCCTTTTGCATCTCGCGGTCGAAGTCCTTAAGCTCCGCCTCACGAGCGGTGATAAGCTCGGTATAAAAGGCATCATACTGCTCGCGTGTCATGGGACAGTTGAGATAGTCAGCATCTCCCTTGTCATATCTCGACGCGGCGTATACCACGTCCATATTAAGCGAGCTTGCATCCACGATGGGAGCGGCGGCATCAAAGAAGTGCAGCCCTGCAAGGCCAAGCTTCTTCTCGATATATTCCGCCATAGGGGAGCTGGTAAGAGGACCGGTTGCAATAACGGTGATGATACCCTCCTCAACAGAGCACACCTCTTCCTCGATTATCTCGATATTAGGATGATTCTTTATTTTTTCTGTTATATAAGCCGAGAAAAGATCTCTGTCAACCGCAAGAGCCGAGCCTGCGGGAACGCGAGTTGCATATGCCGCCTCCATAATGAGAGAGTCAAGACGGTAAAGTTCCTCCTTGAGAAGTCCAACACCGTTGGTCACTCTGTCACTACGAAGAGAGTTGGAGCAGACAAGCTCCGCAAAGCCCTCGCTATGGTGTGCAGGGGTGTATTTCTTGGGCTTCATTTCAAAAAGTCTTACGTGCAAGCCTCGCTTTGCTATCTGCCAAGCGGCCTCACAGCCTGCCAGACCTGCACCCAAGACGTTTATTACTTTAACGTTTTCCATATTTTATCAGTTTTCCTCTGCCTCATCGTTCTTTTCGGGAGCGACGTAGGGCTCGGAATATCCGCATTTTTCATCGTGGCAGATAAGCTGAGGCTTACCCTTCTTGTGGAAGAGGTTCTTACCGCAATCAGGGCACTTCTTCTCCATGGGCATATCCCAAGAGGAGAATTTGCACTCGGGGTATCTCTCACAACCGTAGAAGGCGGTCTTGCTTCTGCTATATCTGGTTACTATCTTTGCGCCGCACTCGGGACAAGGAACGCCAATCTCTTTAGTCTTCTGCTTGGTGTTCTTACAAGCGGGGTAGTTTACACAAGCATAGAAGCTTCCAAAACGACCTGTACGAAGCACCATATCTGCTCCACACTTCTCGCACTTAAAGTCTGCAACGATAAGTTTCTTCTCGTTCTCCTTCTTTTCCTCTGCCGGTGTCTCCTCGACATCAACCTCATCCTCGGGCTTGGTAGCGGTCAAAGGCTTGGTATTACGGCATCTGGGGTAGTTAGGGCACGCGGCAAACTTACCGAAGCGTCCGTTCTTAACTACCATACGGCTACCGCACTTTTCACACTCGATGTCGGTCTCCTCAACGGGAAGCTCAATATTAGCCTCCGCAAGCTTCTCCTGTGCAACCTCAAGCTGCTTGGAGAAGTCAGCCCAGAATTCCTCCAGAACTCCGTTAAGACTCTGCTCGCTCTTTTCAATGGCGTCAAGCTTATTTTCCATTTCAGCAGTGAACTCGTAGTCTACGATGCTATCAAAGTTCTCGCACATAAGCTTGGTAGTAATTTCTCCGAGAGGAGTAGGAACGAGAACCTTGTTCTTGCCCTCTCGCTTTACATAGTTTCTCGAAGTGATTGTAGTAATTGTAGACTCAAAAGTACTGGGGCGACCGATTCCCTTTTCCTCAAGGAACTTAACAAGAGAACCTTCGTTGAATCTGGGGGGAGGCTCGGTAAAGTGCTTGGTGGGGTCGATATGATCGCTATCCAGTTTCTCACCCTCGCAAAGCTCGGGGATCTTTGCGTTCTTCTGCTCTTCAACGTCATTAGCGCTCTCGTCAACGCTCTCCTCATATACCGCCATATAACCCTGGAAGGTAACGGTATATCCGCCGGTGCGGAAGATGTATCCTGCAGACTCAACGTCTACATTGAGAGTAGCAAGCTCTGCAGATTCCATCTGACTTGCCAAGAATCTATCCCAGATAAGCTTATAGAGCTTATACTGGTCGTTTGTAAGGTAAGACTTTATCTTCTTGGGCTCAAGGTTGACGTTAGAGGGACGGATCGCCTCGTGCGCGTCCTGAATACCCGACTTGGATCTGAATACTCTGGGCTCTGCGGTGTTGTACTTATCACCGAACTTGTCTGCAATATAAGCTCTTGCCGCATCCTGCGCCTCTGCGGAGATACGGAGAGAGTCGGTACGCATGTAGGTAATAAGACCCTGTACGCCGCCGTTCTCGCTTCCGAGGTTGATACCTTCGTAAAGCTCCTGCGCGGTTCTCATGGTTCTCTGGGACTGGAAGCCAAGCTTCTTATAACCCTCCTGCTGAAGAGTGGAGGTGGTAAAAGGAGGCTGGGGGGCCTTGTGACGGATAGATCTCTTAACCGCCTTTACGGTAAAGGGCTTGCCACTCACCGCCTCAACAACCGCCATGGCATCCTTCTCGCAAGCAAGCTCGATCTTGCCGTTCTCGTCGCCAAAGAAACGAACCGTAAAGTTCTTGTTCTCACCGGAAGAAAGAGCGACTTCGATAGTCCAATACTCAACTGGAACGAAGTTCTTGATTTCTTCTTCTCTCTCAACGATGATTCTGGTAGCAACAGACTGCACTCTTCCCGCACTCAGACCGCTCTTGACGTTCTTCCAAAGCAGGGGGGAGATCTTATAGCCCACGATACGGTCAAGAATTCTTCTTGCCTGCTGAGCATCAACCAAGCTCATGTCGATATTTCTGGGCTTTTTGATAGCCGCCTTAACTACGTTCTTGGTAATTTCGTGGAACTCAACTCTCTGGGTCTTTTCAAGCGGAATACCGAGAGCGGTGGCAAGATGCCAAGATATAGCTTCGCCTTCGCGGTCAGGGTCGGTTGCGAGGAATATCTTATTTGCATTCTTTGCTTCCTTCTTGATCTCCTTGATAACGTCACCCTTGCCGCGGATGTTGATGTAATGCGCCGCAAAACCATTCTCAATGTCAACGCCGAGAGTGGACTTGGGCAGGTCACGAATGTGTCCTACCGATGCGATCACCTTATAATTTGAGCCAAGATAGCTCTTTACTGTGTTTGCCTTGGAGGGTGACTCCATGATTACTAAATTTGCCATTAAAGTATATATATCCTTTCAATACGATTACTGAATTACTTTCTTATGTAAAGCGCACCCGGCAGAGAGGACACAAGTCCTTTGATCTCTAAAACCGTAAGCGCTGAAATGACCTCACCAAGGGCAAAGCCGGTTTTGGTGAGATAGTCAACCGTTACCGCTCTGTCGAGGGGCATTTCGTCGAATATCTTTCTCTGCTTTTCGCTCAATTTAGCAAGAGCGGCGGCAGAGTCGTCTCCGCGTTTCTCGGGCGTAGGTGAGGGATTGACCTCAACCGTGTTGGCGGCAGAAGGAGCATTCTTTACCGACGTAACGGGTGCTTTGGTCTCATCCTCGTTTTTGACAGCCTTGGGCTTTGCGGCAGGCTTTTTCTCCGCGGGAGGATTATCCGTAACGTTCTTTTTCAGTCCGCCCGAAGTCGTTTTCATTGCTACACCCATACGGCTTACGAAATCGATATCGATATCGGATTTCTTCTCCGCCTTCATAAGTGCCACCGTGTTCAATCGATCACGGTATAGGTACATATAATTGCGGATTATATCGTTGCCGCAGAGTACCGCTTGTGCTCCGTCGCGGATAAGACTGTTGGTTCCCGAGGAATTTTGAGAATCTATATTGGCAGGAACGGCATAAATATCACGTCCTTGCAATATAGCACGTTTTGCGGTTATCATCGCTCCGCTGTCTAAATCGGCATCAATAACCACTGTCCCTTGTCCGAGACCGCTGATTATACGGTTTCTCTTAGGAAAATTAGAACCGAAAGGTGGGGTAGTAGGCGCATACTCGGTAATGATGGCACCGTGTCTTCTTATTGCCTCCCAAATCTTTTTATGTGTTGGGGGATATATGCGGTCGATTCCGCATCCCATCACCGCTACCGTTTTGCCGCCCGCCGCTATTGCCGCGCAGGATGCAATTCCGTCTATTCCCAGCGCCATTCCACTGACAATCACCGCACCGGTAGATGCTACCTCATATGCTATTTTATACGCCGCTCTCATGCCGTATTCACTCATCGTGCGAGTGCCTACTATAGAGATACAGAGTTGATTATTCAGATCAGGAAGCTCTCCGATACCGTAAAGCACCGCAGGAGGATCCTTCAAAGAGCGAAGACTAACGGGATATTTCTCACTATCGTAGGTCAGCACAAAAACTCCTGAGCTCTGGCAATATGAAAGTATCTTCATAGACTTTTCAAGATCCTTATCACAAAGATCCTCACAAAGTCGCTCACTGATGCCTGTTTCCGAATAGCCATCATAATCTGCATCGAAAATATTATCAATATTTCCCAGCTTTTCTATAAGGCGAATCAACTCGGTGCTACCCGCACCGCACTTTTCCGCAAGCCAAATCCACTTTAAAGTACTGTTCATACGGCACCTCCGTTATGTGTCGGCCTAAAGAATTCCCAAACCAATACTGCCGCCGCAGTAGCCGCATTCAACGACTCTACGCCATCCGCCATAGGGATAAACACGGTTCCGTCACAAGCCTCAATGACCTCACGGCTAAGTCCGTGTCCCTCATTTCCAATGATAACACAATCGCCAGTCCGAAGCTGAAGTTCGCCCAGCTTTTCAGAATCTCTCTCAAGTGCCGCAGCAAAAACTCTTCTGACTGAACCTTGAATATCCTTTACGACACAAGGCATATCAGATACCCTATCAATGCGCTTGGAAAATACAGTGCCCATAGAGGCGCGTATTGTCTTTGAATTGTAGATGTCGGCACAATCCTTGCTCATAACGATGCGGTCAACTCCAAACGCTGCCGCAACACGGACTATAGCGCCCACGTTTTGAGGGTCTCTTACCGACTCGAGAATAAGTATTTTTTCGTGTGCTTCACAAGAAAAACGCTCGTCCGCGCTAACATCGGAATGAAGTTCCTTTTCGTATTCAGCAACGCAAATAACTCCCTCGGGAGCCATTTCCTCGCTCAATTTTTCAAAAAGTGAGGTTTCAACCGAAATAACGGGACAATTTATATCATTTTCCTTTATGCCGTAAAGCTTTTCTGCCTTTTCAAGCACAGAGCTCCACTCCTTATCCGACGCCAAAATAAAGCTGATGCAAACGCCTTTTTTCAGCGCTTCGCACATCAATTTGATGCCGTCAAAACGGAATTTTTGCTCTTTTTCTCTGTTCTTTTTATTGCTCAAACCTCGGGCGAGGCTGACGTATTTGTTCTGCGGTGACGTAATGACCTCTCTGCTTATAAACATATCAAGTCTGCCTCCTTCCAAGATTTTATCACCAAAATTATCCAAAATTGGATGTTTTTATGCTAAAATTCAGCTAAAAACAGCCACTTTCAGCAAAATTAAAAATTCCCTAACTATGACAAAAACCCAGTAATATCCATTACCGGGTTTTGTATTCAGTTTAATTAAAGAGCTGCCTTAGCCTGCTCTGCGAGAGCTGCGAAAGCTGCCTTATCGTTAACTGCGAGCTCAGCAAGCATCTTTCTGTTGAGAGTGATGTTTGCCTTCTTGAGACCGTTCATAAAGGTGGAGTAGTTCATACCGCAAACCTTTGCCTGAGCGCTGATTCTGGTGATCCAGAGTCTTCTCATGTCTCTCTTCTTCATCTTACGGCCGGCGAAAGCGTAGTTTCCGCTCTTAAGTACGGCCTGCTTAGCCATCTTAAAGTGCTTGGACTTTGCGCCCCAATAGCCCTTCGCTGCCTTCAATATCTTCTTTCTTCTCTTGCGCGTCATCATAGCGCCCTTAACTCTTGCCATTTTTCTTTATTCCTTTCTCGATTACTTTTTCAAATTACTTCTGGATGAGCACTCTGATGTTGGGCGCCATAGCCTCGCTCATGATTGCGCCGGAACGGAGGTGTCTCTTTCTCTTCTGAGTCTTAAGACCCAAATTGTGGCGGTGGTGGCAGTGGTTCATCTTAACCTTGCCTGTACCGGTAACCGAAAATCTCTTGGCAGAAGCCTTATGTGTCTTGACTTTTCCCATTTTTATATTCTCCTTATACTAAAAATTTTCTAATTATTATTTACCCGACTTGGTGTTAACGGGATTGATTACCATGCTCATGATACGTCCGTCAACAGCGGGCTTTTTATCAACTGTTCCAACCTCGGAGCAGATATCAGCGAACTTGTCGATAATCTCACGTCCAATAGCCATATGGCTCATTTCACGTCCGCGCAATCTCATAACCACGCGAACCTTATTTCCGGACTCAAGGAACTTGCGCGCATGCTTAGCCTTGGTCTCAAAATCGTGAGTATCGATCCTGGGAGAGAGCTGAATTTCCTTAAGCTCAACTACCTGCTGCTTCTTCTTTGCTTCCTTCTCGCGCTTTTCACGCTCAAAACGGAACTTTCCGAAGTCCATAATCTTACACACGGGGGGATTTGCCTGCGCAGTCATAAGACAGAGGTCGAGCCCCTTGTCGTATGCCATTTTAAGAGCCTGGTCAGAGCTCATAATGCCAAGCTGTTCGCCATCGGATCCGATAACTCTTACCTGAGGGAAGTTTATATCCTCATTTGTGAGAGTCTCCTTTGAATTATTTGCTGCTATGGGTACACACCTCCAATGAATAGAATACTTACATTCCACAAACTTGTGGAATGTTTGCATAAAAAAACGCAGAACCTAAAGTCCCGCGCGCACATCCGTATTTGTACGGACTTTTCCCATTAATTATAGGGAATGCATATTGACCAACATGCGCCTTGCGATGAGGTGGAAGCGGAACTTCTCTTTGTTTACGGCGATTATTATACCACACACAAAACGTTTTGTCAATAGTTTTTCAGAAAAAATCTCAAATTTTCTTTCAAAATTGCATTTTCCCTTGTGGCATAAGGAAATTTAAAATCTTATAAATTCACTACGACACTTCAAGTTATGCAAAAGCAACAAAAACCACTACGACAAATCGAGTTAAAATCTACCACTCCGTTTTTTGCACAAAAAATTTGACGAAAAATCGTGCAAAATGGATATTTACAAATTCACGGCAGAGGTGTATAATAGAATTCCCGATAAGACACCGATCCGCGTCGGTCACTTATCCCTGCACAGCTTGCTGGTTTTTAGCGAAATATCAATCTAATGATATCCGAGCGCACTTAAAACCGCCTGTTGTGCTTTTTTTATACCTTTTATTTGACAGAAAACGGGGATCTTCCCCGTTTTTTTATTGTTTTCCGCTATACGATATATATTATATTGTACAAATTGTAAAAATTATTAAAAAGGGGTGGAAATTTCGTTGCCTATGTGGTATAATGATATAATAGTATAATTATACTGTAAAATTCCGCCGAAAGGCACCTATTATATACGCACAAACACATAGATTGGAGAATTACTTAATGTCAGAATATACAGTTAAAGCCGAAAAGCTCTCGCTTCCCCTGGTGGCGCTCAGCTCCACGGTCGCGTTTCCCGGCGAGATAATCAATCTCGAGGTTGGGGACAACGACCTTGGCTCCTGTGACGCGCTCAGAGAGGCATTTGAGGGCTCAAAATACGCAGTGGCTGTTCCTGTCAAGCCTGATGACGAGAACGGCAACACCGAGCCTCAGCTCTTTGAGGTGGGCACGGTTATCAAAATTAAGCAGCTTGTAAACGCAGGTGAAAAGACTATCCGTTGTATCGCAGAGGGTATGTCAAGAGCTATCGTCTCCTCCTACCGCAAAACCGGAAAATACAATACCGCAGATGTTATCTGCAAGACTGTATCCCTGCCCGACACTCCCGGCGTAAAGGATCAGGCATACGTCCGTCGCCTCACTCAGGCGGCTACACAAATGGCAAAGCTGCTCCCTCCCCCCGCAGAGAACATAATTCCTACCTTCAAGTCAATTAAAAATCCCGCTCTCTTGGCTGACGTTATCACGTCCAATCTCTTCGTAAAGTACGAGGACAAGCTGGACGTTCTCGGTGTTTTCGAGCCCTATCGCAGAATCGAGCTGGTGCTTGATATAGCCGAAGAAGAGATAGAACTTCTTAAACTTGAAAACGAGCTCCACAAAAAGACCCGCGAGAGAATCAACAAGGGTCAGAGAGAGTATTATCTCCGTGAGGAAATGAAATCCATCCAAGAGGAGCTTGGCGATGGAATCTCCGACACAGAGGAATATTATGAAAGAATAATGAAGGCAGAGCTTTCCGAGGAGGTTAGAAAGAAGCTTCTCAAGGAGAACGACCGCCTTGCTCGCTCACCCTTTGGAAGTGCCGAGGCGACCGTTATTTCCAATTACCTTGACGTGTGCCTTGATATACCGTGGAACAAGTCTACCAAGGACAGAACCGACGTAAAGGCGGCTAAAAAGATACTTGACGCCGACCACGAGGGGCTTGAAGACGTTAAGGAACGTCTTCTTGAATACCTCGCAGTTAAACAGCTCAACCCCGATCTTAAAGGGCAGATTATCTGCCTCTACGGCCCTCCCGGCGTAGGTAAGACTTCTATTGCCGCCTCCCTTGCTCGTGCTATGAAGCGAGAGTATGTTCGCGTTTCTCTCGGAGGTGTGCGCGATGAAGCAGACATACGCGGTCACAGAAAGACCTACATCGGTGCTATGCCCGGTCGAATCATCGCGGCAGTAACTCAAGCCGGCGTTAAAAACCCCTTGATACTCTTCGACGAGATCGACAAGATGGCAAACGATGGCAGAGGCGACCCTGCAAGCGCTATGCTTGAAGTTCTCGACCCCGAGCAGAACAAGTTCTTCAGAGATCACTTCGTTGAACTTCCCTTCGACCTTTCCGATTGCGTATTTATCGCTACTGCAAATACTCTTGACACCGTTCCCCGCCCCCTTATCGACCGTATGGAGATAATCGAGCTTCACACTTACACCAAGAGCCAGAAGATCGGTATTGCGAAAAATCACCTTATTCCCAAGCAGCTTACCCGTCACGGTCTTACCAAGAAAATGCTTCGTATCACCGACGCGGCGCTTTCCGACGTTATCGATTGCTACACCCGCGAGTCGGGCGTGCGTAACCTTGAACGAGAGCTTGCGGCTATCTGCCGTAAGGCGGCAAAGCGCATTATAGAGGCGGGAGAGGCAAAGATCACCGTAAAACCCGAGGATCTCAAGTTACTACTCGGCCCCAAGAAGATCATTCCCGAAACCATCTCTCAACACGACGAGGTTGGAGTTGTCAACGGAATGGCATACACCCAGTCAGGCGGCGACCTGCTTAAGGTTGAGTGCGCCGTTATGGATGGCACCGGCAAGCTTGAGCTTACCGGATCCCTTGGCGACGTAATGAAGGAATCCGCTCACGCGGCCATTACCTACTCACGTCAGGTTGCAACCGAATACGGTATCAGCCCCGATTTTTACACCAAGAAGGATATACATATCCACTTCCCCGAGGGCGCAGTTCCCAAGGACGGCCCCTCTGCAGGTATAACTACTCTCACTGCTATTATCAGTGCATTGTCGGGCATTCCCGTTCGCCGCGATGTTTCCATGACAGGTGAGATCACCATTCGCGGCAATGTTCTCCCCATCGGCGGACTCCGTGAAAAGACTATGGCGGCATATAGTGCAGGTGTTCGCACCATCATCATCCCCGCCGACAATCTCAAAGACCTTAATGAGGTTGACCCCGTGGTTCGCGAAAACGTGATCTTTATCCCCTGCAGTCGCGCTCACGAGGTACTTACAAACGCTCTTGCACGCGAAAGCTCCTTCGAAAAGAAGGTCTACTATAAAGCTGACGTGGGGAGCGAGGTGTCCATTCCTCAAACAAGCAGAAAATCTCCCGCCGCAAGACGGGCAAAATGTGAAAAGTAAGCTTATCTTGCTTTAGGTAACATCGAAAGGCATAATTATGGCACTTAATACACAAAACGTAAATCTTAAAATGACCGCCGGCTTTGCAAGCCAGTTCCCCACCGACCCTATTCCCCAGGTGGCTCTCTCGGGTCGCTCCAACGTGGGCAAGAGCTCACTTATCAACACTCTTCTCGGAAGAAAGAGCTTGGCAAGAGTGTCTGCAACTCCCGGTAAGACTATAACCGTCAATTTCTATGAGGTAGACAAAAAGCTTTTCCTCGTTGACCTTCCCGGATACGGCTTTGCGGCAAGAAATCACGATAACAAGCAGCAGTGGTCTTCTCTGACCGACGGCTACTTCACCAAAAACAAGAACATCGACCTTGTTCGAGGCGTAGTTCAGCTTATCGACAGCCGCGCTTGTATCACCAAGGACGACACGATGATGATAAACTATATGAACAGTGCAGGCATCCCCTACATCATAGTTATCACCAAAATCGACAAGCTTAACAAAACCGACAGAGCCGCTTGCATCGAAAAGATAAGCGGCGACCCCATTATCGCCGAGGGCACTCCCATAATCCCCTTTTCCTCGCTTAAGGGCGAAGGAAAGCAGGAGCTTTGGTGCGCCATCGCTGACCTCTCCGATATTAAGCTGTAATTTTTTACGGAGGCAAAAATGCTTATTTCCATTATTACCGAGGGCTTTGCAACGGGCGATTGGAGAAACCTTATAATCCAGCTTCTCCTTATGTTCCCCGTAGTGCTTTTTGCCCTTTCCGCTCACGAGGCTGCTCACGGATTAGTGGCTTATATGATGGGCGACCGTACTGCGTACAATCTGGGTAGAGTGACCCTCAATCCCGCCAAGCATCTCGATCCCTTTGGTACTCTTATGATGCTTGTTTTCGGATTTGGCTGGGCAAAGCCCGTACCGATCAATGCGAGAAACTTCAAAAATCCCAAATGGGGTATGGCTCTGACCGCTATCGCGGGACCGCTTTCCAATATGCTTTTCGGTGCCATTGGCGCTATTGCGGCAGGGACATTTCTTTATTTCACGGAAATTATAATTCCCGCTTACGCTCCTAATATTACTGAATTTGCTTATTACTGGGCACTGCGCTCGGTTCTTGAGGATTTTGTAACCTATTTCGGTCTTATAAATTTCATCTACGCATTTTTCAACCTTATTCCGCTCCCACCCTTTGACGGCTCGCGCTTTTTCTTCACGTTCCTGCCGCCCAGATGGTATTTCGGAATAATGAAATACGAGCGTTTTATTATGTTCGGCGTGCTGATCCTGCTTATGATATGCTCGAGACTTTTCAACTTCTCCCCATTCAGCTTCTTGGCAGAGCATGCATACGCTGGAATAGTCAACGGAGTTCTCCGAGCTTTGCAGTTTGCCCACGTCCTTATCATCAATCTTATCTGACTTTTGGAAAGGAGGTCCTTATGGACGCAATAAGCTACCGTCTTGAGACTTTCGAAGGGCCTCTGGACCTGTTACTCTCGCTGATACAAAAGAACAAGATGTCTATCGACAATATTCAGATCAACGTTATCTGCGAGCAGTACATTCAATATATCGAGGAGGCGCAGAGCCTTGACATGGAGCTTGCAAGCGAATTTATCGTTATGGCAAGCGAGCTTATGCTCATAAAATCCAAGCTTCTTCTTCCCAAGCCCGAGGCTGAGGAGGAAGACCCCAGAGCAGCCCTTGCCGACGCCCTCTTAAAATTCCAGCAGGCAAAGGAAGCGGCAAAAAAGATGGCTCTGCTTTACCCAGTATACAGCGGCAGACTTGAAAAGGCCACCGATGAGATCAGTGTAGATAAGACCTTCGTGCTGGACCAGGACGTTGAATCGCTTTGTCTTGCCGTGCGCCGTATCGTAACCTACAACGAAAGCCGCCCCAAGGTCGAGCGATCGGTATTTACACCTATGATCAGCTCGCCCATCGTTCCCGTTGAAGTAAAGATCACGGGAATACTTAACAAGATGTCAAAAAAGAAGGCCACCAGCCTCAAGGAGCTGCTTGACGACAGCGTTTCCCTGCCCGATATGATAGCAATATTCCTGGGCGTGCTGGAGCTTATCAAGATAAGAAAGATACTCATTTACGATGCAGAGGGCACTCTGCTGGGCGACGACGCCACGTTTATAATCAACGACAACCCCGATGACGTGGAAAAGGATGCCAACGGAAACGAGCTTTATTCCTCCGAAGAGGACAAGGCGGCAGAGCCCATAAAAATGAATTTTGACGAAGAAAGCGACGAAAAGGAGACAGACAAATGAGTCAGGAAAACGCAAATCAGATAGAGAGCATCTCTCTTGAAAAGGTAACTGCCGCAATTGAAGCCATCCTTTACGCCGCAGGTCACCCCGTTGAATATGCAAAGCTCTCCGAGGTGCTTGGACTCTCCCCCAAGGACGTAAAAAATATGGTAGAGGCTATGAGCCGCGACTATAACAGTGAAAAATCAAGCCGCGGAGTTCTGCTCCTCACCTACCCCGACTCCTGCCAATTTGCTACAAAAGAAGAGTTTCTCCCCTACATAAGAGAAGCTCTCGGAATCAAGCGCGGAGGAAATCTCTCCAATTCCACAATGGAAGCTCTGGCAGTAGTGGCATACAATCAGCCCGTAACGAGAGCATACGTGGACGCGGTTCGCGGAGTTGACTCCTCATACGCTATGACATCCCTTATCGACAAGGGACTTATCGAGTCACTTTCCCGTCTCGATGCCCCCGGCAGACCTATGCTCTACACCACCACCGAAAAATTCCTTCGAGTATTCGGTCTCTCCTCTCTCGAAGACCTTCCCGAGACCGAGCTGACCCCCACGCAGGAAGCAACTCCCGAGGCACTTGCCGTTGAAGAAGTAGGCTTCACCGCAGGGATGGCGGCTATGGCAACAGAAACAATAGAAAACAACAATTAACATTTTCTTAAAATCAAATATCAAGGAAAGGAGTGAACGATACGGAGCCTAATACCATAATCCTTTATACAGCTTTGGCTATAGCGGCAATAATCGTCGGGTGCATTGTGGCAGCGATCATCGCAATTTTGGCAGCGATCGTTATCCTTCCCATCCTGATTTTTGTGGTAAGAATCAAGGTCGGCATAGAATTCAAGGATGAATTTCGACTTTGGGTATCCTTCCTTGGCATAAAATACACACTCCTTCCCAAAAAGAAGAAAAAATACAAGATAAGCGATTACACTCCCGAAAAAATTGCCGAGCGCGACCGCAAAGCGGCTGAAAAGGCAAGAAAAAAAGCCGAGGAAAAGGCTAAAAAGCGAGCCGAGAAATCCGCAAAAAGGCGCAAGAAAAAGGCTATGGGCAACAAGCTCACTCCCAAGGAAAAGCGAGCACAGCTCCGAGAAAAGTTGGCAAAATGGCCTGCTATCGACGACTCTGCAGACCTGCTCGTAACAATCCTTGAAACCTTTTTTACCTCATTTTTCGGTCGATTCCATTTCCATATAGTCAAGGTGCGAATCGCGGTAGGAACTGACGATGCGGCAAAGACCGCTCTGCTCACCACACTGATTGGAGGCGCCATCGAGCCTCTGCTCTACGCTATCGACAGACATTCAAATCTTCACACTTCAAGAAACGCTGACATCTGCGTTTATCCCGATTTTCTCTCCGAGGAGATAAAATATGACATTCAGCTGGCATTCTCAATGAGTGTTGCCTCATTCATCTGGACCGTTATCAAAACGGCGATCCCCGGATACGTCGGTTGGAATAAAATCCAGCCCTCCGCCGTGGAAGATAAGGTTGCCCAAGCCGTACAAAAATCGGCTACCGGTCAACCTAAAACAAATTAGACCATATTGCCGCACAGGCGGAACTTATGCATATATCAATAAACCTTATATATAATGAAAGGAATTTACAATTATGGCATCCGAAAACAAGCTTCAAGAAGTAGTACAGTGCACGCTGGCTCAGATCAGAAATATGATCGACGCTGACACAGTTATGGGTACTCCCGTTGAAACCGCATCGGGCACTACTCTTATTCCCATCTCCAAGGTTGCGGCAGGATTTGCAACCGGCGGAGTAGACTTCAACGACAGAACGGGTGGCTCAAAGGATAAGCCCCAGAACTTCGGTGCAGGCGGAGGAACAGGAATCTCGGTTCAGCCTATCGGTATTCTCGCTGTAAGCAAGAACGGCGACGTTGAGCTCATCAACATAGGCGTTAAAGCCCCCTCCGATCCCTTGGAGCAGATCTCCGATATTATTGACCGCAGCCCCGAGATCATCGCCAAGATCAAGGCACTTTTCGTTAAGGAAGACGAGGAATAATATTAAAATCAGAATAAATATTTCTCCGGACAAATATAATGCAACAGGCTCACTTGTCCGGAGGAATAGTTATGTCAATTTTTGCAAGGTATAAAGGTGTATTTGTTAAAGCCGCGATACTCTCGACGGCTTTATTGTTGTATTGCTGGCAATTTACGTCGTGCAGTATCAATGGAGAGGGCTCACCCCCAAAAAGCATTGCGCAAGCACACGCCTTTCAGGTATTGTCGGATTCGGTAATGCCCTCTGTTTCGGCGAAATCCGCGGTGCTTATGGATGGCAGCAGCGGAGAGCTCCTATGCTCAAAAAATCCCGACGAAAGATTACCAATGGCATCCACCACCAAAATAATGACAGCTCTCGTTGCCATTGAAGAAGGCGACCTTACCGAAGAGGTAACTATCCCACGCGAGGCGGTGGGAGTGGAGGGCTCCTCTATCTACCTTTACGAGGGCGAGCGGCTGACACTTGAGCAGTTGCTCTACGCTGTGCTTTTGGAGTCTGCTAACGATGCGGCAACCGCCGTGGCAATACACATCGGAGGAAGTATAGAGGGCTTTGCGGCTCTTATGAACGAAAAAGCTGCAGAGCTGGGACTTGAAAACACTCATTTTGAAAATCCGCACGGGCTTGATAGTGAGCAACACTACACCACGGCGCGAGAGCTTGCAATCATAGCCTCACATGCTATGAAAAATCCAAAGCTTCGAGAAATAGCGTCAACTAAAAAGAAAACTATCCCCTTAAATGACACCGAGGGAGTTCGTCTCCTGATCAATCACAACAGACTCCTCAAAAGCTATAATGGGGCCATTGGAATAAAGACGGGATACACCAAGAAAAGCGGCAGATGCTTGGTCAGTGCCGCAGAGCGCGACGGACTTACCCTCATTTGTGTAACTCTATCCGCTCCCGACGATTGGCGCGACCACACTTCTCTTTTGGACTACGGTTTTTCCAATTACGAATCCCGAGTGCTTTGTGCAAAAGACGAGATGCGGCAGGTCTTACCCGTAGTGGGTGGCAAGAGCGACTACGTAACACTGACAAACACAAACGAAATAAGAGTAACTCTGCCCAAAGGTGCATCAAAGGTCGAGTGCCGAATAGAGACCCGTCAATTCGAATACGCCCCCGTTTGCGAGGGAGCGGTGCTGGGTCGGGCGGTATATCTGCTAGACGGCAAGGAAATAGCCTCTACTTCTCTTGTGGCAAGTTATTCGGTCAACAAGATAAAAAACAAGAATTCACTGTGGGAAAGGATAACTTCCCCATTCAAGAAATAAACCTACTCAATCCAATTTAAAGGATAAGGAAATGGAAAAAATCAGAATTTCAAAATATTTCACCGATTGCGGCGTAATGTCGCGCCGTGCCGCCGAGGAAGAAATAAGACTTGGCAAGGTATCGGTCAACGGACACGTAGCCGAGCTTGGCGAGAAGATAGACCCCGAAAAAGACGAGGTAACCTGGAAGGGCAAGGTCATCAGGGCAGGCGGCGACAAAAAAATATGCATTATGCTCAATAAGCCTCGCGGTATCGTTTGCACCGCAAGCGACGAAAAGGGGCGTAAAAACGTTACCGACCTCTGCCGCGACGTTAAGGGGGAGGACGGTAAGCCTGTCCGCCTCTATCCCGTTGGCAGACTTGATATGGACTCGGACGGACTGCTTCTACTTACCCATGACGGTGCTCTTGCCAACAAGCTGACACAGCCAAGGCATTCTATCCCTAAAATATATCACGTCACTCTAAAGGGCAAATTCGAGCCCGAGAGCCTTGCCACCTTAGGCGAGCCCGTTGACCTTGACGGCAGACTCACAATGCGCGTGAGAGTGCGCGCCGTAGGCGGCGATGAAAACACCACCGTTGCGGAATTTGAGCTTTTTGAGGGCAGAAACCGCCAGATACGCCGCATGTGCGAGCTTCACGGAGTACGAATCCTCCGCTTGCAGAGAGTGGCTATCGGCAAGCTGAAGCTCTCTGATCTCGCAGAAGGAAAATGGCGAAAATTGACCGAAAATGAGATCGAATATCTCAAAAAATGTTAAATTAAATCACCAAGGGAGCTTTCGCTCCCTTTTTTCTCATATTCTTGCCGATTTTTGATAAATTCGACACGTTTTTACAAGCCTCTCTACTTTTTCGTTATAAAACCTAAAATCCAATGGAAAATTTTGGTAATTTTCACCATTGGAAATTTTTGGAAATAGTATTGCAAAAATTTCCAATTTATGGTAAAATATAACCGTAATCAATAAAATATATCTTTAGGGAGGATACACGAAAGTGGAATACACAACAAAAATACTTATAGCAGACGAAAATTCGTCCCAGCGCGCACTTATAAAGGACTGCTTTTTGCGCGTGGGATGCAGATATATAGAAGAAGCAGTCAACGGCGAGGACGCGCTTGCCAAGATCGGAAGAATTCACCCCGACGTGGTGATAATCGACATCTGGATGTCCAAGGTGGACGGTCTCAGCGTGGTAAGAAGCGCAAAAGCCCTGTCCTACGGCAACGATAAGCCGCCTGTTATTATAATGACCTCGCCCATCTCCAATCAAAACATTTTCGTTCAGGCTCTTCAGGCGGGTGCAGAGCTCTGCCTCATCAAGCCCATTAATCAGTCCAATCTCATCGAATACGTGGACAGCATGCTGAAAAACCGCAAGCAAAAAAATGAGGCAGTACAGCCCGAAAAGAGCAACCAGCCCGACAACATCCCCGACATCGAGGCGCAGGTCACCAGAATCATCCACCAGATAGGCGTGCCCGCGCACATCAAGGGCTACCAGTATCTCCGCACCGCAATTCTCCTGACCGTTAAAGATTCTGACGTTATAAATTCGGTCACCAAAGTGCTCTACCCCTCGGTTGCAAAGAAATATCAAACAACCACAAGCCGCGTCGAGCGTGCCATCCGCCACGCAATCGAGGTCGCGTGGGACAGAGGCGACGTGGATACGCTTAATAGTTATTTTGGCTATACAATTCAAAATAATAGAGGAAAGCCCACAAATTCGGAATTCATTGCAATGATCGCTGATAATCTCAGACTTAAATACAAACTGTATTGATTTTTCTCTCCGCTGCACCCTACGTTGGATGCGGCGGTGGTTTTATTTTCATTCAAATATACACCTTGCTTATCTCGTTTCCCTCTTGACTACGCGGGAGATTATATGGTATAATATAATCGTAAAGCTTAAAGAAAGGATTAATGACCATGTCAAGGCCTACAATAGCTATTCTCTACGATTTTGATAAAACTCTCTGCACCACCGATATGCAGGAATATGACTTTATAAAAAAGCTCAATATGACTCCCGATGAATTCTGGGGCGAGGCGGCTCACGTTTCCAAAACCAACGAGGTTGAAAAGATACTTTCCTATATGTTCGTAATGATCAAGACCTGCAAGGAAAGAGGAATTCCCTTGACCGAGGAATATCTTAAAAGCTGCGCTAAAAATGTAGTATTTTTTGATGGTGTTCTCACTTGGTTTGACAGAATCAACGCCTACGGCGAGTCTCTCGGTGTCAATATCGAGCATTATATCATTTCCTCAGGCACGTACGAGATAATTCAGGGTACTCCCATTGCAAAATATTTCAAGCGCATCTACGCCTGCAGATATATGTATAACGAGCAGGGCGAGGCTATCTGGCCCGCTCTCGCCATCAACTACACTCTCAAAACACAGTATATCTATCGTATATCCAAAGGCACGTTGGACGTAACCGACGATTACAACCTCAACCGAGTTCAGGACGAAAGCCTGCGCCGTATAGCATATAGAAATATGATCTATATCGGTGACGGAATGACCGATATTCCCTGTATGAAGCTGGTTAAGGAGCGCGGAGGTAAGTCCATCGCACTCTACGCCCCCGGCAATAGCGAGACCGTTAAGCCCCTTGTAGACGACGAGCGAATCAACTACGTCTGTGCCGCAGACTATTCTCCCGATTCAGCCCTTGAAAACATCGTGGAATTGATGATCGAAAATATGGCGGTGCTTGAAAAGCTCAGCACCAAGGAAAAAAACCAGCTTTCGAAATATAAGAGCAATAAATAACTAAAAATTTTAGCCCTCACGAGCGAATTTACCTCGTGAGGGCTATAATATTGCCTATCCCCCTCTTCCCTTTTGAAAGTTTTTTGGAAAGAAGGGGGTGCGGGAGAAGGAAACCAATTTTTCAAAAATGGTTTCCTTCCCCCGCATATTACATTATTAAATTAAATCAAGCCGGTATTAACGAAGCTATACTTCTCGGTGAAGTAGTCGGTGCGGAAGCTATTCCAGATGCAACGCTCCTTATAGAAGGAGGAGGGGCTGACCGACAAGAGCTCGCCACGGATGTGGTGGTGAGGACCGAGGAGATTACGGAGGTTATTTACGATAGTCAGCTCAACGGTGTTCTCGCCAACGGTGAGATACTCGGAGAGGTCGACATCGTAGGGTGCCCACATAGAGGTGCAAACGTACTTGCCGTTAACCTTTACACGCAGAGCATTAAACCCGTTCTTTACGAAGGAAAGCTTGTAATCGGTGCTATCCAAGGTAAACTTCTTGGAAACACAAAGCTCGCCTGCAAAGAAAGAATATCCGTTCTGCTCAAGGTTCTTAAGCTCTATCTCATCGGCAGGCTTAACCACAGTAAACTTACCGTCGAAGAAGTATGCGTTGTTTTCGATAGGCTCAAATACGCCGTCTGCCTTAACTGCAAAGTCGCCTACGAGGTACATAGCCTCGATCTCCATATCATACGTAAGCTTGTTCTTTTCAGACTCAAACTTCTTGCTCTTTTCAATGTTCTCATAAACCTCTTCGGACTGAGTAATGAGAGAGATAAGCTCGATTACGTTTTTGCCAACCTTTGCATACTTCTGGATGTCAAGCATACGGAAGGAGGCATCGCGGAAGAATCCGCAATCGGTCTTGTCGATCTCCACACCGTTTACCTTAACGGTAAAGATCTCGGGAGTTTCAACTGCGACGAAGAGCTTGTCGGAAACATACTCAAGGTCAACCTTAAACGCGCAACGAACATTTACAGGACGGTGAAGCTCGGTGGTTCTGGGCACGACGTTAAGCACGTATCCGTTCTCCTCCTGAAGCTCGCCGTCGAACCAGTAGTCGCACTTGTCAAGAGTTACGGAGTTAAATGTTGCGTTTTCAACTGCCCACTTGCCGCTGATGTCAAGTGCGGTGAGGTTCTTCTCTGCCTTCTTTGCTCTTGCGGGAGTGCCGTCGTCGATAACAACAAGGCTTCCGTATGCTGGGAAAGTATATTCGCCACAGAATTCAACCTTTTCACCGGTTGCGATGTCGATAGCATAGCTACCCTTGGTGATGGTCGCCTGCTCGGTGCTATTGTTGGAGTTTACAAAATAGTACATCTTGAAGTCACCAAAGTCACGCCAAGTGAAGGTGATCTTCTCATTGTCGATAATTGGGTTAGCTTCAAGAGTGGAGACGTCGGTTACGATCTTACCGCCGTTAGCGCGGAACTCGTCAAGAAGCTTCTGGGTGTTCTCCATAAAGCAGATATACTCGGGGAGAACAACGGTGGTATAGGTCTGCTCACCGATAATAAGCTTATTGCCCTCAACGCGTCCGTGTCTCTCCATAAGGGTCTCGTCGCCCAAGTGGAAAGGAATGTGCTTCGCCTCAAGAGCGGGGGTAGCGTTGATAAGAGAGGTGTTATAGTATGTGATATCCTTGCCGTCGGGAAGAGTGTTATTTCCGTTGTTGTAGGTAACCCAAGCGGATGTCATATTGTGCATAAGCAGGGTGTCGAACTTGATCTCACCCTCTGCAAGTAGCATACCAACGCGGCTCATAGCATCGTTGAACACCTTGTAGTCTGCCCACCAAGGCTGCTGGATGTACATTGCCGGAGGATAGTCTCTCTTACGAATACCTCTGTTGGAATATCCCTCAAGGTGCTGGCACATAAGGTTGATACCGCGCACCATCATCCATTCGTAGTTTCTCTTAAGCTCGTCGTGACCTACGTTGTGTCCGCAGAGCGCAAAGGTCTCGGAAAGCACCTGACGTCTGCCGACCTGCGCCGCGGCAGAGCCTACCTGATGGTGAGTGAGGCAGGGGAAGATGTTTCTGCCGAGCCAGTCCATACCCGGAATAGTAAGATACTCATAGTGAGGCATGCAAGCACCGTTGGTGATAAGCTGAACCATAAGGGTCTCCTCAAGCACCAAGTGACCGGTGAACTTAAGATTGTGAGCATTACACCAATCGAATATCTGCTTCATAAAGTTTGCCGAGAAAAGATCGGTAACCATCTTCCAGAACTTGATTCTTACGGTCCGGAAATCTCCAACCTCAAAGAAAAGCGAAGGAAGAACAGCGCAAATATCCTCGCCGTACTTTTCGCGATACTTGTCAATAAAGGTCAGGCTCCATGGAATACCGTTTCTGGAGATCTGGGGCTCGTCGGTGAAAAATCCGTCGAAGGTGGAGCCGTACTTCTCATAATATGGCTCGTATATTTCGTTGATAAAGTCAAGTATAACCTCTGCGTCGAGAGTATCAACGTAGAAAGGGTTAACATCGTAATAGAAGGTATATTCTCCGGTGGTGCAGATAATGCGATGAGGCTCGATATTGCTCTTGTCACCGTCTGCAGGCATAACGCGGAGATACTTCTGCCAGTACTTCTCACCCTTGCCATTGACCTTGCCGCCACCAAAGCCGGATGGCCAACCGTTTTCATCGTATGCCCAAGCGTGCATACCTCTCTTGTTGCACTCCTCGATACAAGCGCCGATGTTTTCGAACCACTCCTCACCCATATACTCGGTTTGAAGACCGCCGCGAGCGTGCATGAAGTAGCCACCGATACCAACCTCGTCCATAAGTGCGGTCTGGCGGAGAGACTCGGGAACATTCAGCTTTTCGTTCCACGACCAAAATGGCACAGGACGGTATTTTTTGTCGATGTTCTTAAAATCCATAATTTCAAACTCCTTTTCTCGGGGTTGTTTTTCCTTTAAGGGCAAAGTTTTTCCGAAATTTGCCATTCAATTAATTATATAATAAAACGCGGTCTTTGTCAATGACTTTTATGCATTCAAACACAAAAATTCAACCGACTAAACCGCGTAATTTTACTTTTTCAATGCTAATTCAACTATCTTTGAGCAAAGAGCACCGTATGTCATACCCGTAGCCTGAGCCATCTGGGGCAGGAGACTTGTGGGGGTCATTCCGGGGAGTGTGTTTGCTTCAAGACACCAAGGGTCGCCATTTACGTCTACTATGTAGTCAAATCTCGAATATCCCGAGAGACGAAGCGCCTCAAATGCTTTGCGAGTCTGCTCTTCAAGGGCAGATTTTATCTCATCCGAGATAGGCGCGGGGCAGATCTCAATGGTCTTTCCCGCCTGATACTTGTTTTTATAATCGTAGAAGCCCTCGGTGGGGATTATCTCAATAGCAGGAAGTACCTCGCCGTCAAGGATACCCACGGTAAGCTCTCTTCCATCTATCTTTTTCTCAACGAGAATGCTATCCTCGTATTTCTCTGCCTCTGCAAGGGCAATTTCAAGTCCCGCTCTGTCGTCAACAATGGAAATTCCAACACTGGAGCCGCATGAACATGGCTTAACAACACAAGGATATCCGATCTTCTCCTCAATGAGAGCAATATCGCCATCCTGCGCCTTAAAATAGAGCCACTTTGGAGTTCTCACGCCCGCGCCCACGAACATCTTCTTGGAAATATCCTTATCCATCGCTAAAAGGCTGCCGACGTAGCCTGAGCCAGTATATTTGATGCCGTAGTTATCAAGAGTTGCCTGAAGCTGACCGTTTTCGCCCATAGCGCCGTGGAGCGCCAAGAAAACAACATCTGCCGCGCGGCAAAGCTCGATTATTCCGCGGCCGATGAGCGCCTCACCGTTGCCGCTCTGCTCTTTGAGAGCTGCAAGGTCGGGAACGTTGTGCTCAACCTTATAGACTGGCTTCAGCTCACGGTTAAAGGGTGTCTTTTCATTAAGATCCTCGTCCTTGATGCCAAGGTAAACGTCTGCTAAGCACACGCTATGTCCTTCACCAATGAGGGCGTTGGCAATAAGTGAGCCGGAAGTTAGGGATACGTCTCTTTCGGGGGAATACCCGCCCGCCAAAACTGCTATGTTCATCTATTTTTCTCCGTTTGTGTTTTTTACCAATATATGCAGGTCAATTCTCTTTTTTGCAAAGCAAAGCCGCTCTGTCGCATCCGCCGAAGTCCTTGAATATCTTGCAGTCAAATCCTCCAAGGTCGGCAATTCGTCTAAGGTCGTCTGCTTGGTCAAAGCCTATTTCGAAGAGGAAAAAACCTCCGTATTCAAGATTTTCGGCATAGTTATTTACTATTTCGCGATAGAATATAAGTCCGTCATCTCCGCCGTCAAGCGCCGCGCGGGGCTCGGTCTTAGCTTCAATTTCAAGGGTTTCTATCACTTCAGTGCGAATATACGGAGGGTTTGAGATTATTGCGGAATATTTTCTCTCGCCCAAGGTCTCCTTTTGCAAAACGTCTCCCAAGAAAGGAGTAAATCTCCTCTCCACCTTGTTGTGCGCGGCGTTCTTCTTCGCCATTTCAAGGGTCTTGGGGTAAAGCTCATATGCATCTGCTACCGTGTCGGGGCGCAGGTCAAGAATAGATATTGCAATACATCCGCTACCCGTGCAAAGGTCTGCAAAATGGGCGTTTTCCGGCAGGTGCTTTACCGCCAGCTCTACTATTGTTTCGGTGTCGGGTCTAGGAACAAGAGTGCTTTCATCTACGAAAAACTCGCATCTTGCAAGCCACCATTTGCCAATGATATACTGCAAGGGGTAACGCGCGCAACGCTTTTCAACCGCAACTGCAAGCACCTCGGACGAATAGTCTGTCTCCTCGGAGAAGTCGTCGCAAAGTTCTTCAATAAGTATTTCGGTTTCAAGAACATAATTCTCAATACCGCACGACTTTAATTTATTGCGAATCTCATTTGCTGTCACACTAATCCCCCTCCCTAAATATACTATCTAATAGTATAGCAGATTTTTGCGATTTTGAAAATAGATTTTATAAAAAATTCATAAATTTTCTTCCAAAACCTAAAAATTGCAAATTACCCCACCGTCATACAAAAAACAATCTTGACAGACAAAAAAACCAATGCTATAATATATTTAGATAAAAACTTCGCATATACATATAAGGAGGAAATACTATGTCTGATTTCATTAAAGACGTTGAGCCGATCATCATTCGCGAAAAACCCAACTACGGCAAGGTTATTGCTATTACCGCGGTTACCGTAGCAGTGGTCGAAGCTGCTATTATTGCGGCAGTAGTTATCATTAAAAAAATAAGAGATTCCAAAATTAAAAAGCCTAACCACGATTACGACGACGGTTTTGATACCCTCGCAAACGTTGAAGAGGTTCGCATTGAATTTGAAGAATAATAGTTAAATCTGCGGCTCTTCGGAATCGCAGATTTTTATATAAAAACACGCCGACGGACTCGTCGGCGTGTTTTTATATAAAATTAAAGCTTTTCTGCCATATAGTAGATAAATCGCTCGGTATCCTCCCAGCCAAGGCAGGGGTCGGTTATAGACTTTCCGTAAACACCCTCTCCGATCTTCTGGCATCCTTCTTCGATGTAGCTCTCGATCATAAATCCCTTGAAGAGATTAGAAATATCTGAATTAAAATTACAGGAGTGAAGCACCTCCTTTGCAATTCTCACCTGCTCCTTATATTTCTTGCCGGAGTTTGCATGGTTACAGTCTACTATTAGTGCGGGATTCTGCAGGTCTCTCTTTGCATATTCTCGGCAAAGATGCTCGATATCCTCGTAGTGATAGTTAGGCAGAGACTCGCCGTGCTTGTTGACGTATCCGCGAAGAATAGCGTGAGACAAGGGGTTACCAGTGGACTTTACTTCCCAACCCCTAAAGAGAAAGGTGTGAGCATGCTGAGCCGCGGTTATAGAGTTCATCATTATAGAAATATCTCCACCGGTAGGATTCTTCATGCCAACAGGGACGTCAATTCCACTGGCAACCAAGCGATGCTGCTGATTCTCTACCGATCTTGCTCCAACTGCAACGTAGGAGAGCAGATCATAAAGGTACTGGTAGTTTTCGGGATAAAGCATCTCGTCTGCGGTGAACATTCCGGTCTCCTCAATAACTCTCTTATGAAGCTGACCAATTGCAACGATACCCGCCAACATACCCCAGCTCTTCCCCCGGGCGGGCTGGTGGAGCATGCCCTTGTACCCGTCGCCGGTAGTTCTTGGCTTGTTGGTATAAACTCTGGGGATTATAATTATTTTATCCGAAACCTTTTCACTGACCTTGGCAAGGCGGGTTACGTAATCCATAACCGAATCCTCGTTGTCGGAAGAACAAGGACCGATGATGAGTAGCTTCTTATCCGAGCTGCCATCAAACACCTGTGCAACAGATGCGTCAAATTCCTTTTTCTTTGCCGTCCACTCAGTGCTCAAAGGGTGCTTTTCTCTGATTTCAATGGGAAGAGGTAGCTTTCTAACGAATTCCATTTTTACTCCCAAACCGTTTAACGGTAAATAAAATTTCAAATAATGATAACCAATTTTAGCATCAATATATTAACGTATTATTAAAGTTAGTGTGTTATTTTTTAAATTAATCGAAATATCGACAATAAATGCGGCATGTAATTAAATGTTCCCCCCTATACACCATAAAAGGTCTACCTCACACGAGATAGACCTTTTATCAATTATTATTTCATAAGGGACATAGCCGCCCTTATATCCGACGAGGAAAATCCCATCCGAGATAATGACGCATACATTTTGTCCAGCTCTTGACGCTCTTTGGGAATTGTTCCAAACCTTTTGCGGATAAGTTCGGCGCAATTTGAGGCAAAATCCACCTCATCCAGCGCACTCATAGCACAAAAGATAGCACCATCATCAAAGCCATCCTCACGGAGTTTCATCAAAATCCTGCTTCTGCCCCAAGGCTTTTCGCTGAGCAGTTGCGCTCTGCGAGTAGCCATCTCATGCTCGTTGATAGCACCGCTATTATCCAAAACCTCGATCGCGTCGGTTGCTACGTCGCGTTCAAAACCTTTTTGCACGAGCTTTTTCAAAAGCGCCTTCAAGGGCGACGGTGAAAAAGCGAAGGAGGAGCAAGCCGAGCTATACGCGCGCGCTACCTCGGCGTAATATTCAAGCTCGGGGAGCATCTCCTCGTCTATTTCGCCAATCGAAAGCTCAAGTCGCTCCGAATGTACCTTCATAATAGAAAATTCAACCTTTTCATTTCCCGAAGGGTTTGCTACCGTCACCCTAACGGTCACCTTTTCGCTTCCTGATGGAGATATTGATGTAATTCTTGAGCGAAATGTGACGAGGGTGTTTTCTTCCCTGTCACACGGCATATCCTGCCCAATTTCGCGCAAAAACTCGTTTATGTCTCTGCCAAAGCCGACCTTATTACTCATCGCTCTCTACGGTACGGATGTCGAAATCGTCATCGTCATCCTCAAGCTCAAAATCCTCCTCGTTGAGGATAGAGCCGCCCATGCTCAGCTCTCTTACCTTTGCCTCGATCTCTGCGGCAAACTCGGGATTGTCCTCAAGAAGTCTCTTAACATTGTCCTTACCCTGTGCCAAACGATTGCCATCATAGGAGAACCAAGAACCACTCTTCTTGATAATATCCATCATAATAGCGAAGTCAAGGATCTCGCCCATACGAGAAATTCCCTTACCATACAAAATATCAAACTCTGCAACACGGAAAGGAGGAGCAACCTTATTCTTAACTATCTTACACTTAACTCTATTACCGAAAATATCGGTTCCTTTTTTGAGCTGCTCGGTCTTTCTGCTGTCGATTCTAACCGACGCGTAGAACTTAAGCGCACGACCACCGGTAGTGGTTTCGGGGTTACCGTAAATAACACCAACCTTCTCACGAAGCTGGTTGATAAAAATTACTATACAGTTACTCTTGGAAATAACAGCCGCCAGCTTTCTCATAGCCTGGGACATAAGACGAGCCTGAACACCCACGCTGGACTGACCCATATCGCCGTCGATCTCGGTCTTGGGAACGAGAGCCGCAACAGAGTCCACAACAACTACGTCGATAGCGCCGGAGCGAACAAGGGACTCGGTAATAGAAAGTGCATCCTCACCGCAATCGGGCTGGGAAACAAGCAAATTAGCAATATCAACGCCAACCGCCTTTGCGTAAACGGGATCAAGTGCATGCTCCGCGTCGATAAACGCAGCCTCACCGCCTGCCTTCTGAACCTCTGCAATTATATGAAGTGCAACGGTAGTCTTACCCGAGGACTCAGGACCAAAGATCTCAATAATACGACCTCTCGGAACGCCACCGATACCAAGTGCCAAGTCAAGAGAAAGCGAGCCTGTGGATACCGCCTGAACCTCCATATGAGTGTTTTCGCCAAGCTTCATTATAGCGCCTGCGCCAAACTCGCGCTCGATCTGCGCCATAGCTGTATTTAATGCTCTTTTCTTATCTTCCTTATCCTGTATCTCAGTCACCTTGGGTGCCGCTTTTTTAGTTGCTGCCATGTCTGACTCCTCCTAAAATAAAATCTAAAAAATCATCAATTATACCGTTTTTGGCATTTACAGACTTATTATACACCTCAAAATACGATTTGTCAATAGGTTTTTGGAAATATTTTTCCGTTTTTGGTATTTTTGCCTGTTTATTGCGACAATTGCCGAGGTCTAATAACTTTTATTTTCCGTTTTTAGAACTGAAAACAAATCTGCGAGTGCTTAATCAAATCGACCGCAAAAAAGCGCCGCGCAATCAAAGTGCGAGACGCCTTTTTATTTAGTGAGAGGCTTCAAGAAGCTCTCCCATTTCGGACAGACAATTATTTATATCGCTTATAACCCTCGGGATACATAAAATCCTCGGGATCCAAATAGAAATCCTCATTCGTTACTTTCATGGCGACGTGGACGTGGGGGCCATCCTTCCATTCCATTTGTGCGCTTATGCCAACTTTGGCAATAGCGTCACCGCTAAATACGACGTCGCCCTTCTCTACCGTGACCTCAGAAAGGCACTGATAGTAGATCGACTGATAATACGAACTGTAAAAGAGAGCAACAACGACAGTCGTTCCGTATTTTTCATCCTCGTAAACATCTGTAACTATGCCTGCGGCAGCGGCATACACCCTGTCGTCATCGTCAAGGGGAGCATAGTCTACGCCGTAATGATACTCGTAATTCCCTGTGGTTTCATTCCAAATTTGAACACTGCCCCCATAATGCTCCTTTTTCACCTCGCCGTTTGACAGAACTCTGTCGAGAATACGGCCAGTAGAATTATCAAACTCTATTGCTTGCTCCGTTTCAAAAACCGCATCCACTCTATCGCCTTCCGCGTCGTAGGAATATGAAACAATGATCTTCTCAACTCCGCAGTTCAGACCCCTAAGCTCGTGAATCAGACCATCACCAACAGATATAACTATACCGCCGTCCAAAATAAGCTCTGTTTTTTCCACACTTACTCCGTATTCGTCCAAAACAGCAACCTCAAATAACAGGTCACCATACGACCAACGAACGTTGACAATATCCACGAATTTCTTCGTTTCAACGGTGATCTCTTGAAGAATATGAGCAGAAAATCCTTCGCCGTCGATCGCATCGTAATACGCCACGATCCGCAAAACGTAGCTCTTTCCCATATCAAGATCGTCATACACAAGATGCGTTGCCTCTCCTACGCTCAGCGATTGCTTTCTTATTATTTCCTCGCCATCGTATAACAGAGCGCTAACGGAACCCTCACTATCCTTAATAAGCGAAAGCGGGTCAGTAACATTTACGGTAAGCGACGCGTCAAAGGGATTGCAAACAATGTCGCTGATCTCCGCGGTCGGCTGTTCCTCGGGATAGATCGCCACCTTGACCGTTTTCTCACCGTTCATAATAACGTCCTTTATCTCGGTACCGTCGACGTATTTTATAGCGTCGATAGTATATTCGGCAAAGTCCTCGGCATCACCTACGTTGACCTTGAGGATCAGGGTCTCGGAATCCGAGCCGGGCTCAAACATATAGGACTGATATTTTACTCCATTAAGCGTAAATGAAAGTATCTCAAACTGATCGGGGTTTGTTATGTGGACGGTTATATATATGTCCTCCATCGACCTTGCGTAGTAAAGCGCACGGTCGCTACCCTCAACAACGGGAATATTATCGGGCGAAGGCGGAGTAGGTTTGCCCGGTTTGTCCGGTTCGGGAGGTTTTTTTGAGGTCATAGAGAGCACGGAAATCGGGGGGTGATACGTTTGAACCGTTACAGCAGGAGCCTCATTCGACACCGTCATTCCTTGATACACGGGAATCTGACCCGAGGGAATTATTGGCAACAGCATTACCAGCACCGATGCAAACAGAGCAAAGCAAGCCGCAAACGCTATGATCGCAACGAGAGTTTTTTTGCCACCGCCCGAGTTCTTGCCATTCATCAGCATAAATCTCTTTTTGGTATGTTTTTCGATTATGTCGTCATCTATGCTCGACATAATATCTATCTTAAAGTCATCCCTTTTACTCATAATAGCACCCTTCCTTTTCAAGCGCAGTTTTCAGATTGCTTCGCATATCCTTAAGTCTTCGATATATAGTGTTATCACTTGTGCCAAGCATTTTGGCAATGCTTGCAACCGAATCCGAGTAATAATAGCGACAAACGAAAATAAAAGAATCTCTGTTTGAAAGCTTGCGCAGGAACTTATTCAACACGATGCCAATCGTCCTTATCATATATTCCTCTTCCACAGTGTTACCATCGCCAATACACTCGTCAAGCTCATTCAAAGACATCACAAGCTCCGACGGAATACGCTTGGCCGCATTCTGCATTCTGAATTTCTGCAGCGCGAAATTTCTCGTGATCTTTGACAAAAACACCTGAAAAGCATTAGGTCTTTTCGGCGGGATAGAATTCCACGTACCAAGATATGTATCGTTGAGGCACTCCTCGCTATCCATATCATCGCGCAAAATATTATATGAGATCGTATACAAATATCTTCCGTACTTTATATCGGTCTCCTTTATGGCTTGCTCGTTTCTTTCCCAGTAAAGAGCAATGATCTCTTCATCTGTCAGAAGAGCCTTAGTATTATTTTTGTTTTTTTCGCTCATTTTTCTTCTCCGTTGAATTTTATTGTCGCTTATACTATAAGATGCATTTTAATGTGATTTGTGTCACGTTTTTATTAATTATAGCATATTTATATAAAATATACAATTATATATTGAGTTTGTTTTTTCAAACTGTCGAAATAACAACTTAAAATCACTTGAAATGAACAAAAAAGTGTGATATAATTATTCTAATATTTTAGTTCACTAAATCGCCGAAGCGGTTTTGCAAACTTTTATGAGAGGTATTTATTATGGAAAAGATGAAGGTCGGCGTCGTTGGCGCCACAGGCATGGTAGGTCAGAGATTCCTTTCTCTGCTTGAAAACCACCCCTATTTTGAGGTTGTAAAGCTTGCTGCTTCCAAGAACAGCGCAGGCAAGAAATATTCTGAGGCACTTGGCGGACGTTGGAAGCTTCAGACTCCCATGCCCGAAAAGTATGCGGATATGGTAGTAGTTGATGCTGAAAACATCGACGAAATGAAGGAATGCCAGTTCGTTTTCTGCGCAGTTAACATGAAGAAGGACGATATCAAGGCTCTCGAGTATGCTTACGCCAAGGCTGAGATCCCCGTTGTATCCAACAACTCCGCCCACCGCTGGACTCCCGACGTTCCCATGGTAATTCCGGAGATCAACCCCGAGCACCTTGAGGTTATCGCATCTCAGAGAGCAAGACTCGGCACCAAGCGCGGATTTATCGCAGTTAAGCCCAACTGCTCTATTCAGGCATACGTTCCCGAGCTGACCCCCCTCCGCAAGTACGGAATCAAGGAGGTTGTTGCTACTACATACCAGGCTATCTCCGGTGCAGGCAAGACCTTCAACGAGTGGCCCGAGATGATCGACAACATCATCCCCTACATCGGCGGCGAGGAAGAAAAGAGCGAGCAGGAGCCCCTTCGCGTGTGGGGCAAGGTTGAGGGCGGCGAGATCGTTAAGGCGAATGATACCGTTATCACCACCCAGTGCATCCGCGTACCCGTTACCGACGGTCACACCGCGGCTGTATTCGTAAAGTTTGAGAACAAGCCCACTAAGGAGCAGATCCTTGAGGACTGGAAGAACTTCAAGGGACTTCCCCAGGAGCTCGGACTTCCCCACGCTCCCGAGCAGTTCATTACCTACTTTGAGGAAGACAACCGTCCTCAGGCAAAGCTCGACCGTGATATCTACGGCGGCATGGGCGTAACCGCAGGTCGTCTTCGTGAGGACACGATCTACGACTACAAGTTCGTAGGTCTTTCCCACAACACTCTCCGCGGCGCGGCAGGCGGCGCAGTCCTTATCGCAGAGCTTCTTTACAGACTTGGATATTTTGATTAATATTGGATAAACGCAGGGAGGGGCGGAAAACATTTTTGAAAAATTGTTTTCCGCCCCTCCCTGCACCCTCCCCACCTTTCAAAAAACTTTCAAAATTGGGCAAAAAATTTACGGCGATGCAATCTGCACCGCCGTTTTTTCTAAGTTTTTTATTATTCTTCTGCAACAGACTCAGCAGAATTTGTTTTTTCCTCGGATTCAGACTTGGTTTCATCCTCATCATTATCCTTGGACTTGCGTTTCTTCTTCTTTTCGCCGTCTTCGTCCTCATCTTCATCGTAGTCCTCGTCATCCTCGTCTGCGGGTCTGGGCTTAACGGTTACAAGAGTAGATTCTATGCGGTGCTCGGAAACCGACTCAACCTTAATGGTAAGGTCATTGGTCTCAAGATCAAGTGTAGCTCCATCATCGGGGATCTCACCGAGAAGTCCGAGAATATATCCGCCAAAGGTGTCGCAATCCTCGGTCTCAAAGGTAACGTCAAGTGCTTCTGCAACCTTTTCAAGAGATGCAGAGCCGAGGATCTTCCACTGAGAATCCTCCTCGCTGAGGCATACGATCTCCTCAACCACAACGTCCTCCTTATCTCCCATATCGCCAACCAGCAATTCAAGCAGATCGTGAATGGTGATAACACCACTTGTTCCGCCGTACTCGTCTACAACGATAGCGAAATAGTTTCTCGTTTCCTTCATGTTGGTAAAGAGAACGTCCGCCTTCATGTTTTCTGGCACGAAGTAGGGCTTTTCGCTTGCCTTGGCGATTGCATCCTCAACGGTCTTGCAATCGGATCTGAAGAACTTCCTAATATTCAGCACGCCAACGATATCGTCGGGACCCTCTCCGCAGATGGGGTAAAGTCCGTGTCTTGAGGTAACGATCTTCTCTCTCCACTCGTCGAGAGTATCCTCACGGTAGAGCATATCCACGTCGCGGCGGTGAGTACATACTTCAGAAATGAGAATGTCGTCGAACTCGAAGATATTCTGTATCATCTCGTTTTCCATACTGTCGATAGCACCCGCCTCGCTGGAGGTATCCAGCATGATACGGATCTCTTCCTCGCTTGCTGCCTCCTCTTCCTCGTTGGGGTTGATGCCAAACATACGAAGAATAGCGTTAGTGGTTATAGTAAGAATCCAAACCACAGGAGCAAAGATAACCGACATAAATCTGATAAAGCCGGAAATACCGAGCGAAAGCTTTTCAGCGTTCTTCATAGCGATCTTCTTGGGAACAAGCTCGCCAAAGACAATGCTAAAGAAGGAGAGCGCAACCGTAATAATAACAACAAATACACCCTCAACAACCTCGTAACCGCTGTTTGCCATAAAGGGTAAGCTATTAAACCACTCTGTCAAGGGAGTTGCGAAGCTTTCAGCCGCAAATGCAGAACCCAAAAATCCTGCCAATGTGATGGCAACCTGAATAGTAGACAAGAATTTGGAGGAATCCTTCGTAAGCTTCTGAAGTCTTCTCGCACTCTTTTTGGTCTTTCTGTCGCCTTCTTCAATAATTTTTTCAATTCTTGCCGAATTAATTGACAAAAATGCCGCTTCGGCGCTTGCAAATATAGCGTTTAACGCAATAAGAACAACCTGTAATAATATAGGCACTATGTAATTTTCCATTGTAATGTCTCCGTTTTCTTTTTACAATAATATTCAATGATTTTTCAAAAATTTCAAAAACGCAAAAAAGCATAGTCAATACCCCCCTCTCCTATCATTTCAGAGAAAGCGTAAAGCTATGCCGCACGATTTATGAGATATAATGAAAACCACGCACAACAGTTACATTACACATACAGGTAGTGTCCGTACTATCGCCGTCATCCATCGTAAAATACCTTTCCTTTCGAAATTATTTCGTTTATAATACCATGCCCCCACGCTAATGTCAAGCGAAACACCCTCTTATTAACAGTTTATTTACGATTTAGATGCAAAAAATTCTCTTTTTCCGGATTTTGCACAAATAATTTGCTTGATTTTTGGCAAAAATCTCCTTGAAACGAGTAAAATTTTCTTCAATATCTATTGACAAACGCGCATTTATTTGATAAAATATTCTGGTATAAGGGAGTAATCAGCGCGAAAGCGTGATAAAGTCAACATCACGGGCAATTTTTTGCCGTGGCTTTATTTGAAATGATGAGACTTATCTGCATGGGCGGATAGGTCTTTTTTTCACGAAAAAGACCTCCGCGAAAACAAAAAATCAAAAAGGAGTTTTCGACAAACATGAAAGAGTATCTCAGATCCTCCGCCGAGGTTATCGAAGAGGTTGGCTCCACAGCCGACGGTCTTACCGCCGCTGAAGCCGCTGCCAGACTCGAGACAAACGGCAAAAACAAGCTCGCCGAGGGAAAGAAAGAATCCCTCGTAGTTCGTTTCTTTAAGCAATTAGCAGAGCCTATGACCATCATCCTTTTGGTGGCAGCGGGTGTTTCCGCAGGCGTTGAAATTTACAACGGCTTGCAGCACGGCTTTGAGTTCCCTGCTGACGTTGTTATCATCCTTGCGGTAGTTCTTATTAACGCAATTCTCGGCGTTTTCCAGGAGAGCAAGGCTGAAAAGGCTATTGA
Source organism: Eubacteriales bacterium (assembly GCA_045653805.1). GTDB lineage: Bacteria > Bacillota > Clostridia > Oscillospirales > CAG-272 > SVTX01. The sequence goes on along the minus strand of JAZOMF010000094.1, from coordinate 33,333 downwards.
AGCACTCCAGGAAATGTCCAAGGCACAGAGTAAGGTCATTCGTGACGGCAAGCTCATCAGCATTCCCAGTGAAGACTTGGTAGTTGGTGACATTATCGTTCTTGAAGCAGGTGATGCAGTTCCTGCAGACGCTCGTATCATTGAGTGCGCTTCTATGAAGATCGAGGAAGCGGCACTTACAGGTGAATCTGTTCCCGTTGACAAGAAGGAAGAGACTCTCACCGCAGGAGAGAACGGCGACGTTGCTCTCGGTGACCGCAAGAACATGGTATTTATGGGCTCCGTAGTAGTTTACGGACGTGGCAAGGCAGTAGTTGTTGCTACCGGTATGGATACCGAAATGGGTAAGATCGCAGATGCGCTCGCACAGGCAGAAGAGGGAAAGACTCCCCTTCAGATCAAGCTCGCAGGTCTTTCCAAGATCCTTACCTACCTCGTTATCGGTATCTGCGTAGTTATTTTCGGCGTTCAGCTTATTCGTGACGGTATCGGCTTTGAGCCTATCCTCAATTCCTTCATGATAGCTATCTCTCTTGCAGTTGCGGCTATCCCCGAGGGACTTGCAACCGTTGTTACTATCGTTCTTTCTATCGGCGTTACCAATATGTCAAAGCGTAACGCGATCATTCGTAAGCTTACCGCAGTTGAGACTCACGGATGCACACAGATCATCTGCTCCGACAAGACCGGTACTCTTACCCAGAACAAGATGACCGTTGTTGACCACTACGGCGACGACGAGGCTCTTCTTGCAAACGCTATGTCCCTCTGCTCCGACGCAGAGTTTGACACCGAGGCAGGCACCGCAGTCGGTGAGCCTACCGAGGCAGCTCTCGTCAACTACGCTGAAAATCTTGGTCTTTCCAAGAACACCGAAAAGGTTAAGTTTGAGAGAGTTGGCGAGGTTCCCTTCGATTCCGGCAGAAAGATGATGTCCACCATCCACAAGACCGAGGACGGTACACTCGTTCAGTTCACCAAGGGTGCTCCCGACGAGCTTCTTAAGAAGTGCACCAAGGCTCTCGTTGGCGGTCAGATCGTTGATATGACCGAAGAAATCAAGGCTAACATCCTCGTAGCAAACAAAGCTATGGCAGACAAGGCTCTCAGAGTTCTTGCAGCAGCAAAGAAGGATCTCACCGCTCTTCCTGCTGATTACGAGCCCGAGACCGTTGAGTGCGACCTTTGCTTCGTTGGTCTGGTTGGCATGATCGACCCTGTTCGTCCCGAGGTTAAAGCGGCAATCGAAGAGTGCCGTAGCGCAGGTATCCGCGCAATTATGATCACCGGTGACCACAAGGACACCGCAGTGGCAATCGCAAGCGAGCTTGGAATTATCTCCAACGCTTCTCAGGCAATCACAGGCGCTGAGCTCAACGACATCTCCGACGAGGAGTTTGAAACCGCAGTTGAAAAGTACAGCGTTTATGCTCGCGTTCAGCCCGAGCACAAGACCAGAATCGTCAACGCTTGGAGAAAGAAGGGCATGGTTACCGCAATGACCGGTGACGGCGTTAACGACGCTCCCTCCATAAAGAATGCAGACATCGGCGTTGGTATGGGTATCACCGGTACCGACGTTACCAAGAACGTTGCAGATATGATCCTTGCAGACGATAACTTCGCAACCATCGTTGCGGCAGTTGGCGAAGGACGTAGAATTTACGATAACATCCGTAAGGCTATTCAGTTCCTGCTGGCATCCAACCTCTCCGAGGTTCTTACCATCTTCTTTGCAACTCTCTTTGGATTTACCATCTTTGCTCCCGTACACCTCCTTTGGATCAACCTCATCACCGACTGCTTCCCTGCACTTGCTCTCGGTATGGAGGCTCCCGAATCCAGCATCATGAAGCGCAAGCCTCGTGACAGCAAGGAAGGAATCTTCGCAGGCGGTCTTGGCTTTGCAGTTGCATATCAGGGCGTTCTCGTAACTATCATCACTATGGCTTCCTACCTCATCGGTAGATTCTGGCTGGCAGATGTGTTCCATCACGAAGCTATCGAAGCGGGCCTTTACTCCGCCGAGGCACTTGGAACCAGCATGGCATTCCTTACTCTTTCCCTCTGCGAGATCTGCCACGCGTTCAACATGAGAAGTCTCCACGGCTCTATCTTCACCATGAAGAAGCAGAACTGGTGGCTCTGGGGTGCAGCAGCACTTTCCCTCATCCTCACCACCGTTGTTATTGAGATCCCCTTCCTGGCAAACGCATTTGAGCTTGCACAGCTCGACCTCAGAGAATACGGTATCGCATTCGGTCTTGCAATTCTTATCATTCCCATCGTTGAGATCGTTAAGATCATCCACAGAGCGGTTGACAAGAAGCACGACAAATAATAAACAAAAATTAATGCCTCGGACTGAGTCCGAGGCATTAATTTTTGCTTGACAAAGCGCCCAAATATCCTTATAATAGTATTATGTTAATTTTACATATCAAGGAGAATCCAAAATGTACAACGAATGGTCACTTGAAATATTTTATAAGGGAATCGACGATCCTGCACTTGCCGAGGATATCGCCGCGCTTGAGAAAAACGTTGCTATCTACAAGAGCCTTGTCGCCGCGCTGAATTATGACGATCCGGCAAAGTCTCTCCGCGAGATAATTGATCTCAAGGAAACCACTACAGTTCTCGTGCGCAAGATTGCAGGATACTGCAGCCTCCGTCGCTCGGCAAACAGCACCGACCAAGAGGTTTCGGGTATCATGACCAAGATACAATCCCTTATGGCGAGCACCGCCAAGGAAAACGTAATGTTTGAAAAGTACGTCGGCAAGATCGAAAATCTTGACGAGGTTCTCTCCTCCGACGAGATTCTTGCGCAGTATAAATTCTATTTCAGCGAAGTAAAGGCGTCTGTTTCCCACAACTTGAGCGACGAGGCGGAGGACGTTTTCGCACGCCTTAACCTTTCGGGCGGCCGCGCCTGGGGTGACCTCTTCTCCTACCTTACCGCAACCGTTGAGGTTGACTACAAGGGCGAAAAGACCACTCTCTCGGCAATCCGTGGCATGGCAGAGAGCGACGACCCCGAGGCAAGAAAATCTGCATTTGAGGCAGAGCTTGCCTGTTACAGAAAGATCAAAGACCCCATCGCATTTGCTCTTAACAGCATTAAGGCGCAGGTCAACACCGAGGCAGAGCTTCGCGGATACGAGAATCCACTTGCTATGACTCTCGAGCATTCCAGAATGAAGAAAGAAACCCTTGATGCTATGCTTGAGGCGATGCGTGAATACATGCCCAAATTCCGTCAGTATCTCCGCCACAAGGCAGAGCTTCTGGGATTTAAGAACGGTCTTCCTTGGTATGAGCTTTATACTCCCATGGGCAAGGCGGGCGGCAAGACCTTTACTGCCGAGGAAGCTCACGCTTATCTCGTAGAGCACTTTGGAAGCTTTGCTCCCGATATGGCAGAAATGGTTGATGAAGCGTTCAAGAACGATTGGATCGACTTCTATCCCAGAGCGGGCAAGGTTGGCGGCGCATTCTGCTCCAATCTTCCCTTCCTCAAGCAGAGCCGCGTGCTCACCAACTTCTCGGGTAGCTTCGGCTCGGTGGTTACTCTCGCTCACGAGCTGGGGCACGCTTATCACGGAATGATGATTCAAGATCACCGTCCTCTCAACACAGGCTACACCATGCCCGTAGCGGAGACCGCATCCAACTTCAACGAGCTTATTATCGTAAACGACGCCATCGCAAAATCCGAGGGGGAGGAAAAGATACAGCTTATCGAAAGCCAGCTTCAGGATTGCACACAGATCATCGTGGACATCTACTCTCGCTTTCTCTTTGAGGACGAGGTAATAAGACGCCGCAAGAACACTTTCCTCTTTGCAAAGGACCTTGAAGAAATAATGACCAACGCCCAGAAGGAAGCCTACGGCGAAGGACTTGACGAAAGCACGCTCCACCCCTATATGTGGTGCTGCAAGAGCCATTATTTCAGCGCAGGACTCAGCTACTACAACTTCCCCTATGCATTTGGCGGACTCTTCTCCCGCGGTCTCTACGCGAAGTATTTAGAGGAGGGAGAGGCATTCCTGCCTAAATACCGCGCACTTCTCAAGGCAACCACTGTTGAGAGCGTAGAAAACGTTGCACATATCGCAGGAATCGATCTCACCGAGCCCGAATTCTGGAGAAAGAGCCTCCAAATAATCGCAGACAAGATCGACGAATTTATTGCGGAAACAAGTAAATAAAGCTTGATGATCAAAATGACAAAATCTATCATTTTATCAGGCAGGGCGGTAAAATATGACCTGCAACGAAAAAAAGTCAAAAATGTCAACATTCGAATAAAACGCGATCTTACAGTTCACGTCTCGGCGCCGATGAAAGTATCACAAGGGGATATAGACAGAATACTTATGGAAAAATCTGATTTTATCCTCTCTGCTCTGCAAAAATACGAAGATTTGTCGTCATCTGCACAAAAAATTCTTGTCGGGCTCGATGACGTCAACAATATCATAATATTTGGCGATCCTATTCCGCTCTCTATCCAAAAAGGAAGCAAAAACCGAGTGGAAATGGTAGGAGGTAATCTTGTTCTTACCGTCAAGGATACCGAGGACATCGACTTGAAGAAAAGACTTTTGCAAAAGCACCTTGACGAGCTATGCCGAGAAATGATAGAGAGCATTTGCACCGACGCACATCCATGCTTTACAAAATATGTACCCGATATGCCCGAAATAAAATTCAGGCACATGAAGAGCCGTTGGGGCAGCTGTAATTCAACCAAAAGGATATTGACCTTCAATTACGCTCTCGTTCACGCCCCCGTGGATTGCATCGAATACGTGGTATATCACGAATTTACACATTTTATTCATCCGGATCACTCTAAAAGCTATTATGCCGAGCTTTCCCCCTTCGTGCCAGACTATAAAGACAAGAGGAAAATGGTTGAAAAGGTCAATATCAATCTATGACAAACTAAAAGAAGGAGTATTGGCGCAAATTTACATAAGGATGATTACACCGTAGGGGTCGACGTCCTCGGCGACCCGCCACAACCAAATTTCGGCAGAGATATTGTTTTCTCTGCCGATTTGTGTTATAATGAAATGGGTGATGAAAATGGATAAAGAAAATGAAGTGCCGAAAAGAAAACCTACCAGGTTACAGGCATTTGATTACAACACAACAGGTGCATATTTTATAACGATTTGCACGGACAAAAGGCGACAGATTTTATCTCGAATCGTAGGGGTCGACGTCCTCGGCGACCCGCAGAACGTGGAATTGTTGCCACGCGGAATGGTTGCGGATAAATACATAAAACAAATGAATGAATTTTATGAAAATTTAACCGTAGATCAATACGTTATTATGCCAAACCATATCCATCTTATATTGTTTGTTCATGAGGACGGGTCGCCGAGGACGTCGACCCCTACAAAGCAAACGTCATTCGTGTCGCATTTTGTATCGACGTTCAAAAGATTTTGCAATAAAGAATACGGCGAGAATATATGGCAACGAGGATTTTACGATCACGTTATCAGAGGACGAAAGGATTACGAGGAGATCGCGAAATACATTTACGAAAACCCTGTCCGCTGGTACTTCGATGAATTATATGCAGAAGAATAAGAGGTATGGGCTTTGCCTATCCTTATTAAAGAGTTTAGGCTTTGAGTTAACGGAAAATGTATCGTTTTACAAAGATGCTCAAGGAAATGATATTGTTTTTCAAGGTGGTATCTTCAAATTGAATACAGTTGGATAAATACAATTTATCTAACAGAATAAAATGATCCCCGACAGAATTTAAAAATCTGTCGGGGTTATCTATTTGTCTTCTGCGGATCAAATTTTCCTTAACGGGTCGCCGAGGACGTCGACCCCTACAAGAAGAATATCCAAACATCCTTATGAGAAGTCCGCTTTATGCTCCTTCTTTTGCTTATTCATCTATCGCTTCGATATAATAAGTCACGGGGCGAAATCCATCGTTACAGCTTACCATTGCAGAGTAAGGGTCTTTCATCCAGCCATCGAAAAAGTTTCCTCCACCCTCGGCGAGAGTTTTGACAAACTCGTACATACAGTCCCACGCCACCGAACACATTCCCTCGGGCTTTTCCGCATTCACCGACACGAAAACGTCGCCAACGGTCATTTCACAAGGATTTTCCAAGGGGTTTTCATATTTTTCGATAAGAGCGGCATGCTCCGCGCGGCACATAACGGTTATTCTAACCTTTGTCATTCGGTCACACTTTCTCGCTTACAAGCTCATCAAGACTCTTGCGCTTTTTCTCACGGAGCTTATCGTCATCTATGGCATATCCGAGAGTGATAACCAATCTTACGGGCTTTGAAAGACCGCATATTTCGCGTATCTTCTTATCGTCGAGCCAACCTAGAATGCAGGTAGAAAGCCCCTGCGCCGTCGCCTCTGCGGTAATGTACGCCACAAGTATTCCGATGTCCATAGAGCGGTAATCGTTGCCCTTGACCTTTGCGCCCAGTGCCGCGCTGGCAACGTAATCCTCTTCGGAGATAACCAGCAATATAGGTGCATCTGCGGCAAACTTGTTCATTCCCATGCCCATGACTGCCCGTGCCACCTGCGATGCGCTCTCGCCACGGCAAACAGTGATATGATAGGGCTGACCGTTGCAGGCAGAGGGAGAAAGTCTGCCGGTTTCAAGAATTGCAGAAAGCTTTTCCGACTCCACCTCTCTCGTTTTATTATATTTGCGGCAAGACTGTCTTGCCAATGCTATTTCTCTGAAATTCATGCTTTTTCCTCTCTTTCAAGGACTGCGGCTACCTCTTCCATTCCCATAAGCTTTATGAGGTCGCCATAGCTTTTATCGTATTGCGCTTTCGATATAGCCCCTCTTGCAAGAAAGACATCCAAGGTCTTTTTCTGCTCGATAAAAAGGCTCTTTTTCTTTTCATCCATCTATTTACACCTCTTTTTTCACACTGTCTTCAACAAAGCGCTTAAATTCCGACTTCATAAAGGCGGCTTCCTCAGCTTCGTAATAAAAATGTCCGGATTTTTTAAGATGATGAACCGTAATACATGGATTTTTGCTCAAAACCTTTGCGGAACGAGCGGACACCACGTCGTCATTATCGGCTTGCATAGCAATACACGGAGTTTTCAAAAGACATATATCCCTGCGCGCACGCTTCATTTGAGATAACAACTCTAAAAACCTTGGCGCCCAGCCGATATATTTAAACAAATTTCGTGAAGGACCTATTCCGTAGCATTTGTATGCCGACATAGCGTTAATATCATCCTCACTGATATTACCCCAATATATCTTTGCAATATTTTTGAACATTCTTGACTGAACAAACGCGTACATAGGAGATTGCAACCAAAACATTTTCACTATTTTTTCATTTACTATCGCCTGCTCCATAGTCAAAAGCGTTCCCATAGAATGGGCAACCACATAGATTTGGCTATGAGTCTCGGCAAGCTCGTCTATGGCAGATTTCACCTGCGCTCTCCACTTTTTCATTGAAGTGTGGGAAAAATCCTCCACCTTGCCACCGTGACCGTCAAGCACAAGTTTCCATACGGACACGTTTTCGGGCATATATTCCATCAAAAAATCAAAATGATTGGGAGTTCCAACTATTCCATGGACAAAAATATATGCTATTTGAGACTCTTTAACGATTTTTTTATATTCCTTATGCTCCATTTTTTGATCTCCTTGACTTTATATATTCAGTATAGCATAAATACCCACCTTTTGCAATAGCTAACTAAAAATCAATTTTTTTCGGTTTCGCGCAAAATCTCACCTATATCGGGAATAATAATAGGACCTACAAAAAAACGAAAAAGGAATATAACCATGGCAAAAATTTTAATTATAGGCGGCGGTGTCTCAGGACTTTCAGCAGGAATACACGCACTGATGAGCGGACACGAGGCAATCATATGCGAGCGACACTCTACTCCCGGAGGCAATCTCACGGGCTGGAAAAGAGGAGATTACGAGATCGACAACTGCATACATTGGCTGACAGGCACAAACCCCTCCACACCTGCCTACCAAAACTGGGTAGAGTTGGGAGCTTTGGGTGACGGTATTGAGGTTTTTCAAGGCGATACTCTCTACACCTGCCGCAAAGACGGCGAAGAAATATCACTCTATCGCGACATCGAGAAAGTAAAGCATAAAATGGAATCTATCTCCCCTGCCGATAAAAATGAGATAATATCCCTTATTAATGCGGTAAAGCTACTTCAAAGAATATGCGGAATTGGTGGAGAGCGGCATGATGAGGGCTTGGACGGATTTAAGGGGCTTTTGAAAATCCCCTCTTTAAGAAAGTATTACTCATTTAGCGCTAAGGAGCTTTCAGACCGCTTCACGCATCCGCTTCTTCGAGAATTTATATCATCATTTTGGGGAGAGGGTTTTGGCGCTTTGGCACTTATATTTGTTTTTGCACATTTCTGCGGCGAAAACGGCGGAATTCCCCAATACGGCTCCCGCGGCATGGCAAACAGAATGGCAGAGCGATTTTCCTCTCTTGGTGGGAAGTTGCTTTTGAACTGTAAAGTGTCTCAAATAAATCATCAAAACGGAAATGCAAGCTCAGTGACACTTTCAGACGGACGCCGGATTTTTGCAGACTATTTTATCCTCACCACAGACCCTGCGGTAGCATTTAAGCACCTTTTGCATCTCCCTCTTCCCCGACAGATACAAAAAATGTACTCCGACTCAAGATTTAAGCGCTTTTCGGGGGTACAATGCGCCTTTGCTTGCAAAAAAGAGGATCTGGACTTTCGCGGAGACCTTATCTTAAATGTTCCCGACGAATATCAGCATGAGATAGGAGCAAACAGACTCATCCTCCGTGAGTTTTCCCACGAGGAAAGCTACGCCCCTTCAGGCGAGACGGTTTTGCAAGTCATGACCTTTTGCGACGAAGATACCGGCATGGATTTCATAAGATCAAGAGAGATAAATCGTGCGGCATATAACAAAAGGAAAAAAGATTTCGGTCTTGCGGCTGAAAAGATAATTGAATCCGCAATCCCCTCCCTCAAAGGGGGCATAAAACTCCTTGACGTGTGGACACCTGCCACTTATAGGCGCTTTACAGACTCGGAAATAGGCTCTTATATGAGTTTTATTCTGCCCAAAAAGACTCTGCCTCTCCGCAAGAAAAACAAGGTGGACGGACTGAGCAACGTTATTTTGGCAACCCAATGGCAACAATGCCCCGGAGGACTGCCTATTGCCGCAGGCTGCGGAAAATACGCCATCAGAACTGTAGAAGCGCTTGAACACAAGGCACTCGCCTCTCTCCCCACCCCATCCACTGCCACAACCTCCATACAATAACGGAACCGAGTATAAAAAGGCTACCGCCGAGGCGGTAGCCTTGAATTTTGTGGGTTTTTGTTGTCGAGAAATATTATTCTGCAACTGCAGCGGAAAAGGTTACGTTAGTGTGCAGAGAGATAACGAATTGTCTACTTTCTCGTCACCCTTTTCTTATGCATTTTTATCCAATGTTATATGCATCTACGTATGCATTATAGTATAAGCTATAAAAGTAAAACCGCAATTCAATATAGAGAATTGCGGTTAAATGGCGGAGGCAGAGGGATTCGAACCCCCGTGGGGTTTCCCCCAAACGGTTTTCAAGACCGCCTCGTTATGACCGCTTCGATATGCCTCCGAGTAAAAATATTTAATTGTTTTTTATTTACAACGGTTTTCAAGACTCGTGCCCCTTACGCCGTCGCATAGTCGCCTTTCAGCGCCGCTCGCAAACGTCCCCGCTTCGATGTTTGTTTGCAAAAGAGTCCTCACGAGTATTTAATTTTTGATCACTCGCTTATTATAACACGATAGCGGTCGGTTGTCAATAGGAAAAAGGCAAAAATCATTCACATAATCGGTCACTTTTTTCTGAATTTTTCGTGAATAGTCTTGAACCCCCTTGAAAATAGTGGCAAAATATGATAAAATGTATTAAAATAGCTTAACGCGTTTATCGCACTTAAAGGAGGACACAATTATGCCAGGACCCGGAGGAGGTTCCCGCGGAGGCGGAGGATCCAGAGGTGGATTTGGTGGCGGAGGCGGAAGCTTCGGCGGCGGTAGCAGAGGCGGTTTTGGAGGAGGTCACGGCGGATTCGGCGGTCCTCATCACGGACCCCATCATCACGGCCCTCACGGACCCAGAGGTCCTTATTTCCGCGGCGGATGGTTCCACCGTCCGTATTACAGACGAGGATATTACGGCTACGGAGGCGGTTGTCTCGGTGGATTTATGGGTATGTTTTTCCTGCCCATAATCATTATTCTTTTTGCAGTAATGATGCTATTTTCAACCGTTGGCACAGCATTTTCTAACGTTGCCCGCGGCGGAATGTCTTACTATGACGAGATCACCTTCCAGACATATGCAGACCAGCAATATGCGGAAGAGTTTGGCGACACTGCAGATTATGAGGACAATCTGCTGATAGTTTTCCTCGTGGAGGACGACCAATATTACGACTACGCATTTATAGCATGGCCCGGCGACCACATTGATGAGGACATAAAGGATATGTTCGGCAACGAACAGACCCAATTTGGCAGAGCCATACAAACCTCAGCCATCAACAGCGACACATACAAGTTTTCTCTTCACACCGGAATCGCTTCGGTAATGAACAAGATGGAGAAACATATCTCCAACCTCAACCTTGATTCCAACTATAACAACCTATGCGAAAACACAGCTGAAGGCAGAGAATACACGTCCCACCTCACCAATAAGACCGCCATCAACATTTCGGAATCCACAGTAAACGGAACTCTTGAGGAGTTCACCGCAAATACAGGGATCCCCGTAGTTGTTGTGGTTGAGGATATCGAGGACGTATTCCCCAAGGCTATCAGCGCGTCTGATATTTTCATCGTTATTGTCTCGATTGGATTGATAGTTTTCGCAATTTTCCTTATAGTCAAGCTATATAAAAAGTCCAAAGAAAACAACGATGATGACGGAAGCTACAAGGGTTCATCCGAAAAGATAAATTTTGATAATTTATAACCCCAACAAAAAAATAACTGCTTTTGTAAGCAGTTATTTTTTTGTTTTCTCCCCTACTCCCTCGATAAATCCGATTATCTGACCCGAAAGCACAACCGTTAAGAGCGAATACAAAATTTCCGTCAGTGGAATATAGGTCAGTGAAAGAGCAAGAACGGTAACATCGGATATAAGATACGCCCATCTGATATTCAATTTTGTCTTTTTTGAAATGCTCATCGCAAGGGCGTCATCTCCGCAGGGCGCACCGCCGAATCTAACACAAAGTCCGACTCCCACACCCACGAAAATCGCTCCCGCGATAGCGGCAACCAAGCGAAAATCGGCAATCTGAGGAAAAACGGGTCCAATGCTCTCAAACATCCAATAAAACAACGAAAACGAGAGGCAACAGACTGCACTGTATGCTATAAAATTCTTACCAAGGGTGCGCCATCCGATGAAATAGCAGATCGCATTTAGAATTATGGAGGTAAATGCAGGAGAAAGCCCAAACCAATGGTCAAAAAGGAGAGTCAATCCCAGCGTGCCGCCTTCGGTCACCCCCGAGAAAGAATGAACGTTAAAAAGCCCGAAAGCGAGAATTGCGCCTCCGAGAATCAAAAATATGCAATTTTTCACCTTTATCTGCGGAAGCAGGGCTTTAACATTGCGCTTCATTTCTCTCTCCTTATTTTATTCGCTCTATTGTATCACAAATTGAGTTTTTTGTCAATGATCCTTCTTTCTTGCAGTCAAATCGTACTAAAAACAAAAAAGCACTTGCATTTATCTAAAATGTATGATATACTGTTTCTGTAAAATCAGTCAAGGAGGTGCGCTATGCATATTCAGGAATCAGGCGAGATGTATCTTGAAACGATACACGTTTTATATAAAAAGACCGGAGCGGTAAGAGCTATCGACGTTTGCGAGCATATGGGATATAGCAAGCCTTCCGTCAGCAGAGCTATGGGAATTCTTAAAAATGCCGGATACATCGAGGTAGACAAGCACGGATTTATCACTCTCACCGAGAGCGGACTTGACGTAGCTAACCGAATGTACGAGCGACACACTCTACTTACCGAGCTTTTCACCCGTCTTGGTGTAGACGAAACGACCGCCGCCGATGATGCATGCAAGATCGAGCATCACATCAGTGAGCAGAGCTTTGAGGCGATAAAAAATTATTTAAATACAGACCAATAAAACAAAAATAACCGACCGCAAAAGCGGTCGGTTATCGTTTTGTCAAATTCAAATTCCAAGGAAAGCCGCGCCAACGATACCTGCATCGTTGCCAAGCTGGGCGATACGTATCTCGGTCTTTTTGTCGATGAACTCACCGCCGTATCTTTCCATATTTATGATGGGCATAATGAGGTCAACCAAGAACTGTCCCTCGCCCGAAATTCCACCACCGATAGAAAGTACCTCGGGTTGAAAAATATTTATCATGCTTGCAAGACCGCTTCCAAGATACTTGATATAGGTATCAACAACCTCTTTTGCTGCCTCGTCGCCTGCACGGTAGCCGTTAAACGCGGTTCTTCCGCTAACCTTACCATCATTTGCAACCATATCGGTCATAATTGTCTTTCTACCGCTCTTTTCGCACTCTTCAATCTTCTCGCGAGTCATATTAATAAGACCTGTCGCGGAGCTGTATGCCTCCCAGCAACCACGCCTACCGCATCCGCACTGTCTGCCGCCCACCTCGATAACGACGTGACCCAGCTCGGCGCCTGCATAGTTGGAGCCTGAGAACACCTTGCCGCCAATGATAACACCTCCGCCAACACCGGTTCCAAGGGTAATCATAACGGAGCTTTTAGTTCCCTTTGCAGCGCCCGCAACAGCCTCGCCCCATGCCGCCGCATTAGCATCATTTTCAACGTGAATATTAGTCATTCCAAGTCTTTTTCCAAGCTCATCGCAAATAGGGAACTTGCGAAAAGGGAGATTGCAGGAATACTCAACGGTTCCGTCGGTGTGATTGGCAACTCCGGGAGATGCAATACCGATAGCCTCAATCTCAGATAAATCAACTCCTGCCTCGGCACAAACCTTTTTGCAAAGCGCCGCCATATCGTCCATAATAAGAGCCGCCTCACGCTCTCTGCCGGTGGGAATACTCATTTTCTTAACTATCTTGAATTCATTGTTAACTATTGCCGCGGCGATATTAGTTCCGCCGAGGTCTATGCCTATACGATACATGGTGTTACCTCTTTTAGTTGATTTCAGTTTGGTTTTGGAAACATTTAAATTATAAAACAAATACAACTCAATATCAAGTAAACTTTACATTAATTATTATCTCATTTTTTCCTTTATTTTATCCGCAATGCTTGTGGGCACTCGCAAATTTCCAAATCCCACGCCCAAAGCCACGTCTGGCTTGGTAGAGCCGTGGAAGTCACTGCCACCACCCTCAATTAGGTCAAATTCCTTTGCCACGGCCTTGAGGCAAGCTGTCTGTTCATCCGAAAACTCGGTATACACCGTTTCCATTCCGTCCAGACCGTGTTTTTTTGACTCACGCAAAAATTCTCTTAATTCGCCCTCGTTAAACTGCAAAAACGGATGTGCCAGAATTGACACCGCACCTATTTTACCGATATAGTCAATTATATCAAACACATTGGGAAATACTCTTGGTCTGAAATATGGGCTATCCTTACCAAGCAGGGTTGCAAATGCTTCTCTGATAGACGAGCAATACCCTTTTTCAACCAATTCTGCACCAATGTGAGCGCGATTTACATATCCGTTGCCGCTTTTTTTGTATATTTCATCATAATCTATCAAATATCCCGCAGAGCAGAGAGCCTCCACCATCTCACGGTTGCTGCGCTCTCGAATTTTGAGATATTCATCCATCTTTTCTTCGATCTCGGCAAAATATTTTTTGCTGATACCATAGGCGAGCAAATGGAGCTCTTTGCCCCTATAATCCACCGAAAATTCAATTCCCGCTATAGCTTCTATACCTTGCTTTTCTGCTTCAGCAAGGAGCTCATCAAGTCCCTTTACCGTATTATGATCGGTAAGCGCAATAGGAGATATTCCAATGGATTTTGCTTTACTGACCACTTCCGTCGGCGAACAGGTTCCGTCGGAGTAATATGAATGCAGGTGGAGATCGCAATATTTTTCGTTGTTCATCATATTTGCCCTCATTATAAAAGCAATTATCGTTTAGCAAGCCGCCTTATCCTGAGCCTCGTTATCCTCCGAGGATCCATCGCTCGTTTCGGCTTCTTTCGCTTTTTGTCTGTACTCCTCGATTATCTCTGATAAAAGCTCGGGATTGTCGGTCATAATACAGTCAACACCAAGCTCTATAAGTCTGCGCATATCCTCTTCTTCATTTATAGTCCAGTATTGAATCGCAATATTTCTTCTATGGGCGCGATTAACAAGTGTGCTTTCATCCAAGGGCAGGTCTATACCTATATCATATGACATAGGTATCTGCAAGCAAGCAAAGCTTCCATCGTCAAAAATATTAATTCCAAGATACTGTGTAAGTATGAACTTAGCCGCAGTTCCCATGGGTGCACCGCGAAGCAGGTCGGGATATTTCTCGCACAGCTCGTTTTCTACCTCATCATGGAATGTTCCCACAACTACTCTATCCTTATACTCGGGATAATTCTCCAGAACCTCGTACAGGATCGCGCAGGCTTGGGCTCCCCTTTCTCCGCTATCCTTTATTTCAACAATGAAGAGCAGGTCGGGATGGCTCTGATAAAACTCTGCAAAAAGCTTATCAACAGTAGCTATCTGCAAACCGTGAGACGCAAGATCGGTCACGTCACGGTAAATATATTCGCCATTTTCATCGGTAAAATAATATCCAAAATTGTATCTCTGAAGCTCTTCCAGAGTCATATCCTCAATGTAGTGGCGGTTTTCCTCGTCTTCGCAAAGCTCAATAACCTCTTCAAGGGTCACATCACCATTTATATTGCAGGTCTCGTCAATATAAGCATTATGATTATAAACAAGATATCCGTCCTTGGTAAGGTAGAGGTCACTCTCAATTACGTCTACGTTATAGGTCTTTACGGCTTCTCTGAAAGCAAGCATTGTGTTTTCGGGGTTGCAATCACCGCCGCCTCTGTGCGCCGCGATCATAGGAAGCTCATCTTCCTCAACAACGAAAGGATTTACCTCCACGTTTTTGGGAGGAGGAACGATATTCACTGCCGCCATAAACAGTATAAAGGATGCCATAACTCCACTTGCGATTTTCAAACTAAGATATTTTTTGCCGGAAATTACTATCTTAATTCCATTCCAAGCTTTATTGAAAAATGCTATGATCTGCTCACGCTTTGCATAAAGCGACTTGATTCCAATGGCAGCCGACAATATAGCAAAGGCAAACAAACTAAACACGCCAATATAAAGCGCCAGTCCGACAACAAACGGAACATGAGGCTGTACCAGCGAATATACGGGAAG
Source organism: Eubacteriales bacterium (assembly GCA_045653805.1). Lineage (GTDB taxonomy): Bacteria > Bacillota > Clostridia > Oscillospirales > CAG-272 > SVTX01. The sequence goes on along the minus strand of JAZOMF010000094.1, from coordinate 17,811 downwards.
AGTGCTATTGAAATATGGGCTTACAAAGAACATATTGAATGTATGATCTTCTGTAATTCCCACGAAGTGCGCCACCTCGTTCATCACCATCGCAATTCCCAAGCAGGAGGCAAACACCGCCATAGCCTTAAAAATGGTCTTGAACTGAAGTTTTACATGCTGAGTGTAGAGCAGATAGATACCAATAGCAATCATAGAGCCGTGGCATATCATGGTCTGGATGTTGATACCCAACATTTCCATAAATACGTCACCGGGATATAACATGACGCAGGTTCCCGCAAAAATCGCATATGTAGCAAGATACGCAGAGCAGGCATCGTGAAGCTTTCCTTTTTTGGTAAGTCCCGCAAGAAGACCTATATACATAGGGGTTGAGCAGAACTGGAAGGGGAAGGCATACCAGTGATAATAAAAATCGATACCGCTATCCGTAACGGAAAAGCTGAATACGATCTGTTTATATATCTCAAATGCTATGACAAAAAGTGTAGTAAAAAGAACCACAAGGCGTACTCTCTCGGGCTTGTCCTTTTTGTGGAATACACAAAGAAGAACGGTTGCCAAAACGGTAAGACCCAGACACATAATATGGTACCAACCGTAAAGGGTAGGCTCCTCCACCTCAAACTGTAAAAGCCTCAAAATATTTTGCAAAAATTCCATGATTTTTCTCCCTAAAAAAATAATTAAACTTAGATTTAGTGAAGTTCATTAGATTTTCTATAATTCTGTAAAGTTCGACCTCAACGCCGCAAGCGACTTTATAAGTCTTTCTTAAAAGGCTTATTTATTAAACCTTTCTTTTGAAATTACCGAACACCTCGTTTACCTTCTCGAAGCTTGCAAAGGTATCGGGGTATTTTTTAATTATTTTCATCATTTCACCGATCTGTCGCTTATTGATAATGCAGACCAGCATATATTTTTCGCTGTCGGTATACATTCCCTGTACCCTCATGGAAGTCACGCCGTGCTTAAGCTTTGCCATAAGCTCCTGCGATATTTCCTCGGGGTGAGTGGTAACTATCTCAAACTTGTATCCATCCTTGATGCCTCCAAGTCCACGGTCTACTACCACATTGGCGATAAACAGGTTAATAAGAGTACACATAACGGGAGTGATCTTCATTCCATACACAAAAAAGGCAATAGCCACAACGCTGGCATCCATTATGAATGAAACCACCGCAACGTTAAGGTCAGGCTTTGCTCGCTTGATAAGAGCGGAAATACCATAGGTGCCGCCGCTTGCTCCAAAATGACGGAGCATAAGCGAAAATCCGAATCCCGAAATAACGCCCGTAGCGATACATGCGAATATTACGTTAAAATCATCACCATATACCTCTAAGCAATAGGGCTTTATGGGGCAAAACGCATCAAGCAGCTTGGGGAGGAAGGATTGAACAATAAGATAGATGCTCAAAAACGCGCCAAGCTTTTTATTGATCAATATGCTGACCAAAATAAATATTGGCAAATTGTAAGCCACCATAAGAATAGACCAAATAATGATATGCTCTTCCCCAAGATATGCTGTGATGTAGTGATATGTAATTGTAGCGAGACCTCCAACTCCTCCGGGAGCGAATCCGTTACTGTTCTGAAAGAAATAGTATGCAATTCCGACTACCATTCCCGCCACTACGGCAAAAAATAGGTCTATAAGCAGAGTTTTAATTAGAGATTGTTTTTTCATAAAAGATCCTTACCAAATAAATGGAATTAATCTGTATTTTACTCGTGTTTTATATTCGGAGTAGCCCTCAAGTCCCTCTGCAAGCACCCTTTACTCGTTGATTATTCGGATAACGATTACCACGGGATAGATGGCAAAGGGGATAAGCCCCCAAAACGATTGCAAAATCAAAGGCATCGGCAGAAACATAAGAAGGGTGGCAAGATACATGGGGTGACGAACCACACCGTAAAGCCCCGTACTGACAACCTTTTGACCCTCCTGAACCTCAACAGTTCTTGAAAGATAAGCGTTTTCACGCATAACCTCGGCAAACATACCGTATCCCGCGAGAAAAATCACTGCCGCCGTTATAGTCAGCCACATAGGAACATACGACCAACCAAACCTAAAATCGAGAGCCGAGAGAACGAATCCACCAATGAACATAAGCCCCGAAAGCGCGATCACGCCCTTTTGAGTTATCTCTTTTTCTTTATTTTGAAGTCTTTTTTCAAGCAGATCGGGAGCCTTGATGAATAAAACCACGCCCATTATCATAACAGGGACCAAAAGCACTCCCATAAACAGCCACGCGCCCAAATAATTAAAGGTCCACGCGGGCAAAAACAGCAAAAGTCCTATGAGAACAATGCCGAATATTAACTTTGTAAGTCCGTTTAGCAAAAGCTTCATAGTTGACTCCACCTCTTTACAATAGATAATTTATTTTGTACGGCAAACCACGCTTTCAACATGGGTCAAGACTCCAAAAGGTCTCAAAATGGGCTAAAAATGGGGGTGGAAACTCCAAAAAGTCTCACTTTTTGAAAATACGCCGCCCTGTCATAAAATTGTTTATATCTTCAACGGCTTGTTCTATGGTCTGCGGATGCCAATGTGTATGACACTTAGCCACGCTTTCCAATCCCTCTTCTGTCTGTTCCTCATATCCTTTATATTCTACAGAAAAAACAAACCCGATTCCGTGCGGATTGGGCACATCTTCGTCTGCATACAACCAAAATCTTCCTTGTTGAGATTCACCGTAAATAATAGGGACATCCCAAACAAAGCCTTCATTTAAGGCAGAGGTGTTCGTCAGACACAAATTGTGACTGTCTTTCACTTTTTCATAGATGAGTTCTATATCATTCATAAAATGCTCTCCATTATTTTCTCGTCAGACATACGACACTTTCCACGTGCCCAGTGCCGGGGAATAAATCAACCGGCGTAACCTCGCCGATAGAATATCCCCTTGCGGCAAACCAAGCGCAATCGCGCGCCAGCGTGTCGGGGCCACAGGAGACGTAAACTATTCTTCTGACGCCAAGAGAATCAAGATAATTTATAAGCTCCTCGGTAGTTCCCTTTCTGGGCGGGTCGATAATTACCACGTCTGGGCAGAAATCGCCAAGAGTATCCTTCGCCGTTGCCAAAAGTCCTCTTGTATCGGACGCATCGCCGCAAAAGAAATACGCGTTTTCTATGCCGTTGAGCTTTGCATTTTCCTTAGCGCACTCAACCGCCTCGTCAACTATCTCAACGCCCACGATTCTCTCCGCGTCATTAGCCATGGAAAGCCCGATAGTACCTGCACCGCAATAAAGGTCGGCAACAGTTTCCTTGCCTGTCAGCGCAGCTCTCTCCTTGGCAAGACCGTAGAGCATCTCCGCGCCGTCGCGGTTGACCTGATAGAACGAGCCTGCCGAAATTTTGAAATTCAAGCCGCAAAGCTCGTCGATTATGTAATCGTTGCCCCCGATGCAGATGAATTTCTCACCGAGGATAACGTTTGTATTCTTTTTGTTTACGTTGAGCATAACCGAGGTCACCGAGGGGAATTTTTCGACCACTTCGGCGGCAAACTTCTCACTTGCGGGCATTTTATCCGCATTTATAACGAGGCAAACCATGATCTGACCCGTTTTTTCGGCAATTCGGAGATATATGTGGCGCAAAATGCCGCGTCCGCTTTCCTCGTCGTATGCTCTTATCTTATTTTTCTCGGCAAAATCAGTGACAAAGGTCACTATTTCACCAAAAATATCTGGTTGAAGCAAGCAGCTCTCGCAAGGGATAAGATCGTGAGTTTTAGCAGCGAAAAATCCCGCTCTCACTCTGCCCTGCACCTCTCTCACGGGGTACTGACCCTTATTTCGGTAGCCCGTCACACGGTCGGTGTGCGCCGTATCAAGCACCACCACATTGGGAAGTCCCGCCTTGCGGAATGCGTTTTTAACGTAGTCACGCTTCAAAATAAGCTCGTGCTCATACTTGATATTTCTATAAATGCAACCGCCGCAGGATTGGGGCGCTTTGCAATCGGTTGTTCTCAACCCATTTCCGTCCATACGGTTGGGCGAGCTTGCAAGTATCTTTTCGAGCCTGCCCACAAGAAAGCTTGAGGACACCTTGATTATCTTCGCCGCGACTCGGTCACCCGTGACCGCACCCTTAACGAACACAACCACGCCGTCATCGGTCTTTCCCACGCCGCAACCTAAATTATTGAGGTCGGTTATATCAAGCTCGATTATATCGTTTTTCTTTATATTCACAGCTTTTACCTATCAAACGTAAAATTCTTTTCCATCGTCAAGACGGAGGCAACCGATAGTGCCGCCTCTCGCCTCGCCGCAGTCGATGGCGATACTTCCGTTGCCGTAGAATATCTTGCCGTCGCCGCCGTTTTCCTCGGTTGTGGGATTGTGACCTACGATAACGGTTACGTCATCAAAATATCTCTTTGTAAAATCAAGAGGCTCGGTAAAGAACGCATTGGGCTTAAGATCCTCAAGCTCCATTCCGCTCTTATATCCCGCAATTCCCGCGTGAACAAGAAGATACTTCTTGCCCTTCACCTCGGTCTCCTCGTAAATGGTCATGTCGGTGAGGTAATCAATAACGCCTTCCTTCATTTCAGCGTCAAGAGTTCGGAAACTGTCAAGAGTGCTTTGTCCGCCGTCTTGAACCCACTCCGTCATCTTGGTGATGAACTTTTTATCGGGAGTCTCGCCCGATTTAAGCATCCCCTCAAAACCCGAAAGCATCTTGAGTGCTATGTAATCGTGCTCACCTACGATAGGATAAATATTGTATCTAATGCTGAGGTCTCCGATAAGCTCCATGCTCTCATCGCCGTAGTCAACGATGTCTCCGAGGACGTACATAATGTCAGTATCCTTGAACGAGATAGTCTTTAAAAGCTGCTTGAATTTCGTATAATTTCCGTGTAAATTTGCCACTACGTAAGTCATATCTATTCTCCAATAAATCTTTAAATTGTTATCATCTGGTTTGAAAAATATATCTCGCGCTGTGTGTCGGGACATATCTCGCCGAGCGTCTTATCGAGATATTCGCATACGGGATGCTCGGTAAAGAAATGTCCTGCGCAGATAAGGTTTATTCCGAAATCGTACGCGCCGAGATACTCGTGGTGCTTGGCATCACCCGTGAGATAGGTGTCGGCTCCCGCTTCCTTGGCGAGATTCATCATGTCCCCACCCGATCCGCCGACAAGCGCAACTCTTTTGACCTTGCCGTTTACGTTGCAGACCGTGAGAGTTGCCTCACGCTCACCGCTTCCATAGGAGAGTACGGATTTAACCTTTTTCGCAAAATCCGAGAGAGCTATCTCCTCATCAAGCTCGCCCACGCGCGCAACCTTATCATCACCGATGATCTCGATATTTTTCAGACCGCAAAGACGGGCAAGCGTGTCATTAACCCCGTCCTCGCGCGCGTCAAGTCTGGTATGGAATGACATCGCCGCGATATTGTTCCTTGCAAGTCTTACCGCCTTTGCTCCGTCGAAGGTCAACGCGTTCATTACACCAAGTCCGCCGAAAAAGACGGGATGATGAGACACGATCACGTCAAAGTTGCCCTCGATCGCTCGATCGATAGCCGCGTTCGTTATGTCAAGGGTTATAAGTATCTTTTTGACCTCCTTCTGCGGCTCTGGACAGCTTTCAAGTCCGTCCTTATCCCAAGGACAGGAGAGTGACGCGGGTATTATCTCGCCAAGTTTATTGTAAAGTTCAATTACTGTCATAATCAAAAATTCCTTTCAAGGTAGGACTTCAATTCGTTCACAATGCTCTCTTCAAAAGATGCATCCGCTCCTACGCCGCTCTTGCCTGCGATTCTCACCGAGAAAACGCGAATTATTCTTTCGATATACGCTCTCGCCACATCGTCACCGCTTGCAAGATTGATCTTACCCACAAGTGCCTCAGCCTCGGTCAATGCTCGTCTTTTTCCGTCAAATTTCCCGCAGATGATGCGATAGATGCGATCGTCTCTCGTGCCGTCGCGCACGATCTTCTCGCCGATGACGTCAAAGCCCTCTTCGGCAAGATATTTGGCAAGAATTTCGGGGTGAGTCATAGGTTGAAGCACCAGGGTGATGCCTTCCTTCCTTACCCAATCCGCCTTATCGAGAATGGAAACGATAAGCTCGCCGCCCATACCCAGCACGGTTATGCAGTTTGGGGCGAAGTCTCTCGTTTTGTCAAGTCCGTCGGCTCGTACCGCCACAATGCGGTCACCTAAGCCGTTTTTATGTATATTTGCAACCGCCGCCCGGACAGGCCCTTCGTTGATGTCCGACGCCAGCGCACATTCTATTTTATTTTCCAGGCACAGAGCGATAGGCAAATAGGCATGGTCACTGCCGATGTCGGCAAGTCGCGCACCCCTTGGCACCATATCAGCCGCCGTGCGTAATCTTATATCGAGTACCATAATTATTCCTAAAATTTGTTTTTTTCGTATATGCGAAGTCTTCTGAGGAAGACTTCGCATATATCGACTTACTTATCGGAAAGATACGCGTTGATCTTCTCCACAAGCTCGTCCGCATCGGTTCCGTGTACCGCGCAAGCCTCTTCGATAGACTCTCCGCGAGAAGCGGGACAACCGAGGCAGTGCATACCGATCTCAAAGAAAAACTCTGCAGTTCCTCTATCGTAATCGAGAATATCGCCAATGATGGATTCCTTAGTTACCTTCATTCTTGTTTGACCTCCTTAAAGACATATTTTTACATATACTATTATATAACTTTATTATAAAAAAGTCAATAGAAACGCGCCATATTTTCGCTATCCAAAAATATTTTTCGCCTTTTCGTAAAAAGTATTCAAAAGACGAAAAAAGGTCTTGCAAAATGCTAAAACTTGTGGTATAATTATGCTGAAGAAATATGTTTACGAGGATAAAACTAATGATTATTGCACTTGAAGAAGCAAAAAGAAAGCTTATAGATATGAGAGGCGACGTAAAGGAGCTTGGCAACGCGCTCCGCATCGTTGACCTTAAAGCCAAGGTATCTGAGCTTAGCGCGCAGACCCTTGACCCAAATTTTTGGAGCAATCCCGACCAGGCAAACAAAATAACTCAGGAAATAAAGCAATCTCAGGACACCATCGACGACTACGACAAGCTTTGTTCTCGCCTTGAGGACGCTATCGCTCTTGCGGAAATGGCAATCGAGGAAAACGACGACAGCTTTGTTGACGAGGTTCAAAGCGAGCTTGCAGAGATAGAAGCTACCGCAGAAAAGGAAAGAATCGCGGTTCTTCTTTGCGAGGAATACGATAAGAACAACGCCATCGTTTCCTTCCATCCCGGTGCAGGCGGAACAGAGGCTCAGGACTGGGCGCAGATGCTTTACAGAATGATCACCAGATACGCAGAAAAGTCAGGCTTTAAGGTAAAGCTGGTTGACTGGCTGGACGGCGATGCGGCTGGAATTAAGTCCGCAACCATTACCGTCGAGGGTGTTAATGCATACGGCTACCTCAAGAGCGAAAACGGCGTTCATCGTCTTGTCCGCGTATCTCCCTTTGACTCGGCAGGCAGACGCCAGACCTCCTTCTCCTCTATCGAGGTAATGCCCGAATTTGAGAACGTTGACACCGTAATTCTTCGCGACGAAGACCTTGAAATCACCGCTCACCGTTCCTCGGGTGCGGGTGGTCAGCACATTAACAAGACCGACTCTGCGATCCGTATCGTTCATAAGCCCACAGGTATCGTTGTAGGTTGTCAGACCGAGAGAAGCCAGCTCCAGAATAAGGAGACTGCTATGAAAATGCTGAAGGCAAAGCTGATGGAGATCAAGCTCCGCGAGCGCCTTGACACCATTGAAGAAATTCAGGGTAACAAGACCAACATTGAGTGGGGGGCGCAGATCCGTTCCTACGTATTTATGCCCTATACCCTTGCTAAGGACACCAGAACAGGATATGAGGACGGTAACATCCAGTCTGTTATGGACGGTAACATCGACGGCTTTGTTAATGCTTACCTCAAAATGAATGCTAACAAATAATTCAATAAAAACACAAAACGTCCGCCGAAATCGGCGGACGTTTTGTTATACTATTTAATCAATATTTCTCAAATCTCTGGACTTCGGTAACGAACACGATAGCACCGCCGACCATTACCTCGCCGGTTCCACCGACAGACAATTCTGCCGGAACAGTTTCTTTTCTTCTCTTAGAGTTGTTGTGAATTATCTCAAGCGCTTCGTCGAGTTTTGCATCATCAACACCAATAAGCAATGTGGTATTCCCTGCGCGTAAAAATCCACCTGTAGTAGCAAGACGGGTATGTTCGAAGCCTTTTTCGGAAAGAGCTTGACAAACTTTATTGGTATCCTTGTAATTTACGATTGCAGTTATCATCTTCATATTCACACCTCTTTCCATTTGCTCAAATACAAATTCAAACACATTCTATATTAAATACATATTCATTTTATCATATTTTTTATCTATTTTCAAGTGATTTTTTAGAAATCGCATATTTTTCAAAAAGCCTATCCGAATACAGCATAAAAATAAACAGAGGTATGCAGGGGTGAGCGCCCTACATACCTCTATTTATGCTTTTAGTTACTATTGGGTTAGGATAGCAACCTTGATTTTGCTGATTGTGGTTTTTGTAGAATTACTTCTGCATACCGTTGAGCGCCTTAGTGAACTGGCTCTTCTTGTGAGCAGCGGCGTTCTTGTGGATAATGCCCTTGGATGCGGCAACGTCGATCTTCTTGGAAGCAGACTTATAAGCAGCCTGTGCGCTTGCCATATCACCGGAAGCAACTGCAGCGTAGTACTTCTTGATCTCGGTCTTCATAGCAGACTTGAACATCTTGTTCTGAAGAGTCTTCTTCTGAGTAACTTTTACACGCTTCTTTGCGGATTTAATGTTCGGCATTTTCTCAACCTCCGTATAAATTTTTAAAAATGCTCGGCGCGCCCTCCGTCTGAGAGGGTACATCAGGCTTTGCCGCCGCATACTGATATATAATACCACATTTTTTACTCAAATGCAATACTTTTTTTAAAAAAATTTTATTTTTTTCATTTTTGTGATAATTATCCAAAAAATCATCCGATAATGGCAGGAATTTCCGCCAAAAGGTCACTCGCCATCAGCGAATATTGCCCCAATTTGTCTGCCGCCGCGTCTCCTGCGGCACCGTGAAGATACGCTCCAACCGCCGCGCACAGCAAATAATCGTTGCCATTTCCGTGCAGGCGCTCTCTCGCAGCTATCGATCCTATAATTCCTGCAAGCACATCACCCATTCCCGCACTTGCCATACCGGCGTTTCCGCTTTGGTTAATATATACACTCTCTCCGTCACTTATAACGGTGTTGTGATCTTTTAAGAGGCAAATTACTCTTTTATCTTTGGCAAAATCACGGGCAACTCCTACGGTATCTGCAAGTATTTCAGGAATACCCATACCGCATAACCTTGACATCTCCCCCGGATGAGGAGTTATCACGACTCTTCTTCCCTGCTCCTCTGATACACAATCCCAAAGCGAAGTCTCTTCCGATAAAATGTTCAACGCATCGGCATCGACAACTAAAGGGCAATCCGCTCCCTCCAACACACAGGCAAGCATCTTGAGAGAAAGCGGGCTTTTGCCAAGACCGCATCCTATCACAACGGCATCGCTCCTCGAGAGCGCTAAAGTAAGTCTCCGGCAGACCGCTCCCTCAACTTCATCGCATCCGTAAAGAGAAAATATCGCTTCGGGCACTAAAGGTGCAAGGACAGAATAATTGTCTCTCGGAGTGAATATTTCAACGATTCCCGCGCCGGTTCTATAAGCCGCCTTTGCCGCAAAATACGCCGCACCGCACATAGCAAGTCCACTCTCATCATACGAGCCGCAGACCACCAACACTCTTCCCATCTGACCCTTATTAGTCCTATCGGGCAGTGGCGCAAAAATTCTTTTCACATCATTTTTGTCTATCGTTTTTTTTATCATTTCATTTTTACAAAGGTAATAGATTCGATAACAACGTCCTCAATAGGCTTAGGAGCGCTTGCATCTCCCGCCACGTCACAGGTTGCAATAGCATCTACAACATCCATACCTGCGATCACAAAGCCAAAGGCCGCATAGTTTCCGTCAAGACTAAGGCTTTTTATATTTGTCTCATGAACAATGAAAAACTGAGACGAAGCCGAATTGTTGCTCTGCGCTCTCGCCATAGAAATAACGCCGCGGTAGTGACGAAGATTATTGGTATATCCGTTATATGCAAATTCTCCCACGATTCTATCGGCAGGCTTGTTCACAAGAAAGCCACCGTCCGACTCAAATCCACCGCCTTGTATCATAAAATTCTCTATAACACGGTGAAATACGGTTCCATTATAAAAGCCCTCTGAAACCAGTTTTTTAAAATTCTCAACAGTCTTTGGAGCAACATCTCCTCGGAGGACTACAACTATCTCTCCATAATCCTTTACATTAATAAGAACATAGTCGCTCTCGCCGTTGCACTTTGCAAAATCGTCAACACTCTTGGAGTCAACAAGCTTTACAACCTCTCCCATAGATATTTCACTACCCTCTCCGGTCAGCGAGCTGTCATATTTCGTGCCCGAAGCACAGGACGAAACACTCAACACCGCAATACAAGCGAGAAGTATAGCAATAACAAATTTAAAAATTCTTTTCACTCTTTGAACCAACCTTTCAAAATTACATTAATTATTGTATCATCTGCCCAACAAATTGTCAATAATAAAATAAAAATCGCGCCGCGGTTATGAGATAAATCAGCTCGCATTATCATAACCTTAAAATACCATCCCGATCTATTATTACAGAGAAAGAGGTTAAAATGGAACCCGATTACAGAAAAGCCGCCAATATAACGGTAATAGTGGCAGGAATCTTACTTTTTTCCTGGTTTTTCTTTAAATACGCGCTGGGGGCTTCGATACCATTCCTGCTTGCCGCCGCCATCGCCGCAATTCTATCCCCCGCCGCAGACAAAATATCAAAAAAATTAAAGCTACCCCACAAATTAACTGCGACGGTTCTGGTTTTACTGTTTTTTGCAGTCTTGATATCTCTTGCATATTTTGCAGGATACAGATTGGTAGGAGAGGCAGGAAACCTTTTAGATCGGCTGTCGGACGACCCGGAAATCATAAGCAAAACCTTGGAAACAATACTAGAAAAACTGTCTTCACTTACCTCGCGATTTGGTTTTTTAAACCGTTTTTTTGAGTCCGATACTATTCAAAATCTTGGAATTGACCTTGATGCACTCCTCTCGCAAGCTTTGAGCTCCATTATAACATCAATAACAGGCGCACTCCCCACAGCCGCGGCAGCTATACTTGCCAAAATCCCCGAGTTTTTTCTTTTTCTGATAGTCACCGTTATCTCGACCTTTTATTTCAGCACAGATAGAGTTTTTCTCTCCGACTCCCTCACGTCAATACTTCCCGATGGTTGGGTCAAAAATCTGCCTACCTTGAAAAATAAAATTTCGGATGCATTGCGTGGTTATGTTAAAGCATATCTTCTCATAATGCTTATGACCTTTTGCGAAATATTTCTCGGGCTTTCGGTGCTTGGCGTAAATTATGCTTTCATCCTAAGCATGATAATAGCAGTGGTCGATATTCTCCCTATATTAGGGGCAGGAACGGTCATCGTTCCTTGGGCGATATTCTCATTGTTGACATCAAATTACAAGTTGGGTATAGGTCTGCTCATAATTTATGCGGTAATTTCGATTATCCGGCAAATAGCTGAGCCAAAGATCGTGGGAACCTCTCTAGGTCTTCACCCATTAGCAACTCTTGCATCAATATATATCAGTGTGAAATTCATAGGAATATCGGGAATTATCATCGGTCCGATCGTAGCGCTTCTCATTTGCAATCTCTTCAAAGGTGAAGATGAAATCCAATCGGACGAACAAAAGGCACAAAAAATCGATCAAGAGACATACGATAAAAAACAGGGATGCCCCAAATAGAGGCATCCCCTTTTATATTCAAATCCAAATAAAACCATTATTTTGCAATGTCACAGATAATGTCCGCGCACTTTTCAATGCCGATGGCAGAACTGTCAAGCATAAGATTATAGTTTTCTATAACTCCCCACTCACGCATAGTAAAGGAACGATAGTATACGCGGCGGCGCTGATCCTTATCTTCAAGTCTTGATTCTATTTTCTTTCCGTCATCTCCATAGATATCCAATATGCGCGCGGCGCGGAACTGAACATCGGCACGTATGAAAACATTGAGGCAGTCATCTCTATCACGGAGAATATAATCTGCACCACGGCCGATAATAACGCATTTGCCTTCCTCGGCTATTTTTCTGATGACCTCACTCTGCGCCGCGTGCACTCTGTTGGCTACCGACATTCGGCTGTCACCACCGGCATTTATCGCAATAGCATACAAAAAGCTGTTTTTATGAGTGGCGTACTCATCATATTTTTCAACTATCTCTCGAGAAAGTCCGCTGGATACAACTACGTCATCTATTATCTCTGCATCATAAAATTTATATCCAAGCTTTTTAGCCACCAGCTTGCCGATGGCTTTTCCACCGCTTCCATACTCACGGCTTATTGTGATAACGCTCTTCAAAAAAACACCCCCTAAAATTGACTTTGCTTTATGTGTAAAGTTTTTACATTAAAAAATTTAGGATCATTATACCACCGCAAACTATGTTTGTCAATAGTGTATAAGCAAATGGTTTTACATTTTTTGCTTTTGGAAATTGCAAATTATATTATTGGTTTATTTTTAAACTAAATGTTTATGCTTCTTAAGTAAAAAGAACTTTTTTGTCGACAAAAAATCAAGTATCGATAACTGTCATAACATCTCGAAATCAGCAAAAGTTAGGTAACATGCGCTCGGATTCTATCACAAAAGGTTTTTTGGGGTCGCACGAATCCATTTGACTTTCCGCGCTCCACCCTGATATAATTTTCTTGAGGCTTGCAGACAAAGCGTAAGCGAAGTTCATCACATCACACCGAGCTTGCAAAGAAAAGAAAAAAACAAGGAAAGGTAGCAATCATGAAAGAAAAACTCACCAAAAAAAAGCTTATAATTTTATCATCGATCACCGGATCGATAATATTACTCATCGCCATTATCGCAGCTTGCTCCGCCTTATCACTTCCCGCCCCCAACGAGAATGAAAGTGAAAGCGGCACCATCCAGCTCCCTTCACACCTCGAACAATCGGAATTGAATAGCGACGAGTCACAGTTGTCAAGCGACAATTCTTCAGAAAATGAAACCACCTCTCACTTCCCAGAGTCCGACTCCGAAGATAGCTCGTCGTCAGATACTGAAAGCATTGAAGAAACAACAGAAGAAACCACAACGTCCGAAATCGTATACTCTCTGGAATTTATCAGCAACGGAAACGGCACCTGCTCGGTATCCGGTATTGGAAGCTGCATTGATTCATACATAGTTATCCCCCTAAAAAGCCCCCAGGGAGAGGTTGTTACATCAATATCCGAAAAGGCATTTTACGGTAACGATACCATTCGTGCAATCGAGATTCCCTCAACCATATTTTATATAGGCGATATGGCATTTTCAAATTGCTCACAGCTGGTATACATTTCGGTGGATAAGGATAACAGGTACTTCACCGACATTTGCGGCATCCTGTTTACTGCAGACATGACCTGTATAATAGCATACCCCCCAGCCAACGGGTCAACTTCAATCTCTCTTCCCTCCAGCATCGCTGAAATAGCTCCTATGGCATTTTATAATTGCACATACTTAAGAACAATAGATTACGAGGGCAGTGCCGAGCAATGGAGCAATATCTCTATCGGAGAGAAGAACTACGGGCTTTATTCCGCATCCATCATATGCAAAAAATAAGCCACTTCAAGACCAACGAATACCAAAACAAATTCATTCAAAAACCCAAGCTCAAATTAATGGCAAAAATGGCGGCAGCTATTGACATTTATCCATAAAAATGATATACTGATTTTGCAAATATATTACTTCAGTCAACGAAAGGATAAATGATTATGTACGGAAAAAATGTATGGCTTATTGCCGACGGTTATATGAGCGACACGGAAAAGGGCGACCTTGTCAGCCACGAGGCTGTTTGTGTTCTTAACCTTTCCGGTAAGGACGCCAATATCAATATCACACTCTATTTCGAAAACGACGAGCCTATGCGCGGCATTCATGCTGTCTGCAAGCACGAGCGCACAAATCACATCCGTCTGGACAAGGTTATTACCGACGATGGCAGAAAGATCCCCAAGAACACCCCTTATGCAGTCCTCGTTGAGAGCGACCAGCCCGTAGTTGTTCAGGCATCCAGACTCGACGTTTCCCAGCCCGAATACGCTCTTATGACCACCATAGCATATTGATCATTATAAATTTATTGGAAGACTCCCTTGGGAGTCTTCCTTTTTTATCATCAAAAGCCGCATCAACTCGGTGCTATCATTTTGGGATTTTTTGTGGAAATATACACTTGCCTCCTGCCAAATCACTGTAAAAACACGGAATTTGACATTTTCACGACAAATGTCGATATTTTTCATCAAAAAATCAAAAAATATTCAAAAAACCTCTTGATTTATATAGGAAATAATGATATAATCAAACAGAAGTCAATACATTTCATGAGGTGAATAGAAAATGACAGGTGCAATTAGAAGACAGAACATTTTGGCAGAGCTTAACGATGCGACCGCTCCCATAAACGCTACTAAGCTGGCAGAGATGAACGGCGTTACGAGGCAGATCATCGTTGCGGACATTGCTCTTCTTCGTGCGGCAGGAAATAACATTCGCGCTGAACACAGAGGCTACGTTCTCGACAGAACCTTTGGCGAGATCAGAAAAAAGATCGTGTGCAAGCACCCCAAGGAGAACGTTGTTGATGAATTTTACGCTATTGTTGACAACGGCGGTAAGGTTATCGACGTACAGGTAGAGCACTCCATCTATGGAGTTATTTCCGCAGATATGTCTATTTCCTCCAGATTCGAGGCAGATGAATTTGTTCGTAATGTAAGCGAGTCCGGTGCTACTCAGCTTTCCGACCTTACAGGAGGCGTACACGTTCACACCATCGGTGTTAAG
The DNA here is from genome assembly GCA_045653805.1 of Eubacteriales bacterium. GTDB lineage: Bacteria > Bacillota > Clostridia > Oscillospirales > CAG-272 > SVTX01. The sequence continues at coordinate 2,671 of JAZOMF010000094.1, read as the reverse complement.
GACGAGGTTACCTTCGATCGTATTTGCGCAAAGCTCGACGAGCTCGGAATTCTCGTTAAAGATTGAGAAAGCAAAAAATAACGGTTGCCGTTAAAGCAACCGTTATTTTTTTATTACCATCTGTTAAACTCGGAAAGCTCAAGACCCTCGTTATTTTCAAGCGCCCAGTTAACCGCCCAAGTACCGGGGAAAATAAGCAGGCTGTTGCCTCTTACGTCCACGACGCGGCGGGTGTCACCGGAAAGCGTGAGATTCTTGGGGTCCCCGGGGCATTTTTCGATATATCTTATCTGATCGTGGGGGAGATCCATTCTGGAGTAGCCTACGCCATATTCACTCTGCATTCTAAACTTGAGAACGTCGAACTGAAGCATACCAACGACACCTACGATAACTCGCTCCATACCGCTGTCAGGCAGGAAGAATATCTGAATAGCACCCTCCTCGGCGATCTGCTCCATTCCCTTTTGGAACTGCTTACGCTTCATTGAGTCGATCTGCTCGATGACTGCGAAATGCTCGGGGGCAAATGTGGGAATACCCTTAAACTGAATCTTTAATGGAGGAGAGCAGATAGTATCTCCAATGGAGAAGATACCGGGGTCAAATACACCGATAATATCACCCGCATACGCCTCTCTCCCAACCTCTCTCTCCTGCGCCATCTTCTGCTGAGGCTGGGCGAGCTTTATCATTTTACCGGGGCGTACATGGAGATATTCCTTGCCCTTTTGGAAACGTCCGGAACAGATTCGCATAAATGCGATTCGGTCACGGTGCGCCTTATTCATATTCGCTTGAATTTTGAATACGAATGCCGAGAAATGCTCATCAAAGGGATCAACCTCGCCCGAAATAGTCTGGCGAACCAGAGGAGAGGTAGTCATCTTAAGGAAGCTTTCAAGGAAAGGCTCGATACCGAAGTTGTTCAATGCAGAACCGAAGAATACAGGAGAAAGCTTACCGCAACGAACCTGCTCGATGTCAAAATCATTACCTGCGCCGTCGAGAAGATCGACCTGCTCGCAGAGTGTATCTGCCAGATCAGCACCTATGGTCTCTTCAAGCTTTTCGCGGTCGGCAATATCGCACTCTATTGCACGAAGTCGCTCACGTCCTCCGTGTGAGGTAGAGAAGGTAAGAATGCACTTCTTTTCTCTGTCATAAACACCACGAAAGGTCTGTCCGCAGGAGATGGGCCAGTTCATGGGATATGTGCCTATACCAAACTCGGTTTCAAGCTCATCAAGAAGATCAAAGGGATCTCTTGCCTCACGGTCGAGCTTATTAATAAAGGTAAAGATCGGGATATTTCTCGCCGCGCAAACGCGGAAAAGCTTTCTGGTCTGGGGCTCGATACCCTTTGCCGCGTCAATTACCATTACCGCAGAGTCCGCCGCCATAAGGGTACGGTAGGTGTCCTCGGAGAAGTCCTGGTGTCCGGGAGTGTCGAGGATGTTGATGCAATATCCCTCGTATTCAAACTGCATTACAGAGGAAGTAACCGAGATTCCTCTCTGCTTTTCAAGCTCCATCCAGTCGGAAACGGCATGCTTGTCGGTCTGCTTGCCCTTAACCGAGCCTGCCGACTGAATTGCACCTCCGTAAAGCAAGAATTTCTCGGTGAGAGTAGTCTTACCTGCGTCAGGGTGGGAAATTATCGCAAAAGTGCGTCGTCTGTTTATTTCTTGTCTTAAATCTGCCACTTTTTTCTCCAAAATTATAGTTTTATTCTGATTTTTTGCCCAATTATAATAATTATACTATAAAATCCGAAAATTTTCAAGAGGGTTGGCGGATTTTTGTCGCATTTTTGATACAAAAACGGGAGAGTTGCCTCTCCCGTTTTAATTTAAACGTCCATTGAAATCACCGTTACCGTCTTGCCTTGCTTTTTGCAGTATTCAATTACGCTCTTTGTTCCCTTTGATTTTCCGTCCCAAAAAGCAAGAACCTCGTCGGCGTAATCTACGATCTGCTTGTTTCGTTTGATAGGAGCACCTCTGCCAAAGCGAGCATATTCGGGCAAAAATACGGTCAATTTCAAACCGTTTTCCTTTGCGTAAGCCTCGGCACAGCTATCAATTCCCCGAGCGCCGCCCGAAACTATTTCGGTTGTGCTTTTGGGCAGATATTTTTCAAGGTTTTCTACACGCAAATCGCGTGAACCGATTATTGCTATTTTCATATTAAAATGCCTCTGAAAACAAAAAGTGCGACGACCGAAGCCGTCGCACAAAAACGCAGACTCCGATAGTCGCCAAACCAATTCAATATAGTTATCGAGTATAAGCCATACAATAACATCCAATGAATAGAATCTGCATTTTATCAAATTCATTATTGAATGTTATTGTATGGCAAAAAAGGTATAGTTATCCCATACTCATAAAAATTGTTTATTGAATTGATTTGGCTCTTTCATTTTACCATGTTTCGGGCAAAAATGCAATAGATTTTGCGTTATTGTTTAAAAAAATTAAATTTTGATTTGTCGGGGAGATAACGACACCCTAAAACCGTAGGGCGGTGCCGATTTGCTTGCAAATGAGGTGTCGCCGTTTCATTGATTTGAAAATATTCGTCACGGGACGCCGAGGACGTCGTCCCCTACGGTCTAAAACGATTGTCAATTTGTTTACCGTAGAATGTGTTTTAACGATTTCAAATT
>JAZOMF010000093.1:0-11114 GCA_045653805.1 Eubacteriales bacterium | reverse complement strand
TAAAAAAGCCTATCGCGGTGCGATAGGCTTTTGTGTTTCAAATTTTGATTTGTCGGTGTGTTGTACGACACCCTAAACCGCAGGGGAGGGGCTTGCTCCTCCCGTTGCGTCAATTTAAAATTATCGTTCACGGGACGTCGGGGCGCCGTCCCCTACGATCGCGAAATTGTTCAAAATCCTTCTACTGTAAATGAATTCGCAAACGTTTAAAACCGTAGGGGACGGCGCCCTCGACGTCCCGTCGTTGGTTTTAAAATGTTTGTATGCGGGAGGAGCAAGCCCCTCCCCTACGGTTGGCGAATATCGTCTATCTCGCCGCTAAATCCCAATTTAAAAGCAAAAGGGCGACCAAGGTCGCCCAATTAATCAATTATTTTCCAAGATACTCTTCAAGGGTAATTCCCTTTTCATATATCTCGGTTGCCGCCGCTACACCAACGAATCTGTAATGCCAGGATTCGTAGGAATAACCCGTAACGTCGGTCTTATCGTCGGGATAGCGAAGGATGAATCCGAACTTGTGGGCGTTATCCTGCAACCACTCAAATGCGGCAGTTTCAGCAAAGCCCTTATCATAAGGATTGGATGTCTCGCTTCCAAAGTTCCAAAGGTCCTCCATCTCGGTGGTGATAAGGTCTACGCAAAGCCCCGTCTGATGCTCACTGGTTCCGGGAGCAGCAGAATAGCTGAGCACCTCATCACGCAGCTTGGAATCGCTCCACGTGGGATGCTTCGCCTTTTCTTCCTCGAAATATCTGTTGAACAACGTCTGCTGATACGCATAGGTGCGGTAGCCGCTGGTGATGGAAACGTTGGTGATTCCGCAAGCTCTCATCTCGGCAATAAGCGCCTCTGCCGCAACCACAACGTCCTTTTGAAGCTCAACGCTCTTGCCGCCGGTGGTGTATTCGGTATTCACCTTGCCAATTGCATCAGGCTCGTAATCGATGCCAACGGTATTTTTCTTATTTACAAGGACGAGAAACTTTTTATCGGTTGTGTTAAGCACCTTCTCAGCCCCCCTAATATTGGTCTTGTAATCATAATCTCTGGTGCTGGCGCCCGTGGTACAGCTTGCCAGCATAGTGCTTGCCATCAAAAGCATCATAGCGACACAAATGGCACTCTTTATAATTCCTTTTATCTTCATTATTCCTCCTACGCCTTCGCTTTGGTCTCTATCATAAAGAAGTACGGCGAAGTGGCACTATTGATGATTTTTACCTTTGTTACACAGACCTTGAATCGACTAAGTCCCTCGAAATATTCTTCAAGCATTTTGCCCTCAAGATCTCCCTCAGGGTGACCGGGATAAACCGCGATATTTAATATAGCGTCCTTATCCAAAAGCTCGATAGCCGCCTCTACTGCGGGCATTGTGGTCTCTCGCATAGTGGTTATTGTCTTATCTCCGCCGGGGAGCCAGCCGAGATTAAACATTCCCGCCTTGATAGGCTGTTTCACGTAATTTTTCACGTTGTGGTGCGAATCACAGATAAGGGTATAGTTGTCAGGGCATCCTGCCGCCTTGAGATTCTTGGCGGTGGAGTCAACCGCAGATTGCTGAATATCAAAGGCGTAAACGTGACCGCTCTCGCCAACGGTCTTGGACAAAAATTCGGTATCGTGACCGTTACCCATGGTAAAGTCAACGCATACGTCACCCTCATGCAGGTGGGTGAGGATAAACTGCTTATGCAGATCGAGAAGATCTATCATTATTATATATTATGCGCCGCGAGGCACATCCTTTCTTACTTTCCGTTTTTATGTATATCCGAGCGCAAGAATTTTATGGAGCGCTCAACCGAATCCTTGGAGTTGTACCAAGGCTCCTGATCATATCTGTAATCAAACTTTTTGCAGAACCAGCTAACGTCGTCACGGAGCTCCTCAAGGTATCTCTCCTCAATGGCCTCAACCTGCTTGGCGAACTCCTGCACCTTTTTCTTGGGTAGACGGTTCTGACCGTACTGCAAGAACTTCTTGTAGTGAGGCAGGCAGAAATAGGGCTGTGCATCCAGCTTTTTCGAAAATTCGGGATCGCTGTTCCAAAGGAGCACCGCGGTCTCTACCATATGCTCAAAATTAAATTCAATTCTATCACAAACGTAGCATGACTGCTCCAGCTCACCGATGCGCTTGATGGGCTTGCTTCCCGTACCACCGCCAAGACCGCCGTCGCGCAGCTCCTTTTTAAGCTGATCGAGATGGCTCTCAAGAGTGAGCGCCATACCAAGACGGTTCTTGCGCACGAACATCATATCATAATGAGTGCGGCAAAATCCGGTTTTGTTGGTCTTGATGCGTACGTCGGGCTCCATCATAGATGCACCGAGGATAAGCTCAAGCTCATCGTTTTCAAGCTTGTTATAAAGAGCGCAAAAGGGGCAACCGCAGCTTTTGTCGGCGGCAGAGGCTTTAAACGCCTCGATCGCGGGTATTGTATATATCTGTTCCATTCCGTAAGATTCCTTCCAAGTAAAGGCAAAAAATTGTTGAAAAATTCTATTGCAATCCTGCGCTTTTACTGTTATAATTAGTATATATTATTTTATCATAAAATACAGATTTTTTCAAGTACATTTTACAAATACGGAGAAATTTTATGTTGTTGGCAACAAAGGTGGCAGAGATTGAGGAAAATGGTCTTTGCGCGGTGAAAATAGAGGGCGTTGAGCTTTTCGACGTAGGCAAAGTATTTGACTGCGGTCAGAGCTTCCGATTCGATCCCGTAAGCAACTCAAAACACGAGATTGAATTCGCAGGATGTGCTCACGGCAAATATATTTCGGTAGCGCAGGACGAAGACACCATCTACATATATAATTCAACCCTCAGGGAATACGAGGAGATATGGCGCTCCTATCTCGCTCTTGACCGCGACTACCATGAAATAAACCGAGATATTCTCTCACTTTCATCAAATCCCGCCCTATCTTCGGCAGTAGAGCTTTCCTCGGGAATCAGAATACTCCGCCAGGAGCCCTGGGAGGCTATCTGCTCCTTTATAATCTCGCAGAACAATAACATTCCGCGCATCAAAAAGCTGGTAGCGGCACTTTCCACCGCCTGCGGTGACGAGATCGACGTATCCTTGATGGAAGGGCACATAGCCGACGCCCACAAGAGCGCAAAGGGACATTTCTACAGCTTCCCCTCTCCCGAAAAGGTGCTTTCTCTCGGAATTTCCGGACTTGCCGACCTAAAAACAGGTTTCCGCGCGAAATACATCTTTGATGCGGCAGAAAAAATGGTTAGAGGCGACATCGACCTTGAGCTTTTGGAAAACTCCGACACCTACGAGTGCATAAAGCACCTCTGCACGGTCAAGGGGATTGGAATAAAGGTTGCAAGCTGTGCCCTGCTCTTCGGCTTTGCAAAGCTTGACGCTTTCCCCATCGACGTATGGATAAAAAAGGTCATCGCCCGCTATTTTGATAAAGATTTTGACCCTGCTGATCTCGGGCAGTATGCAGGAATCGCGCAACAGTATCTTTTCTATTACGAAAGATATTTGCAGAGCAAAAATTGAGGTAATACATGAACATTGAAGAAAAAATAGAATTTTTGAGAAAACGCCATCCCTTGTTCGGCAGACGCGTGCTTCATGACGTTGACAATAAGGGCAACGAATTTTGCGAGATGATATATCCAAACGAAAAGAATCCCATGATGCCTATTGCCGTAAGCATCAATGAAGACGGGTGCCTTATATCCGTGGGGCAGATAAGCAACGTCACAGGGCGAAACCCCATTACCGCAGAACAGGCGGCATCCGCAATCGATGATATTATAAACGACCGCATAATTTTTGTTCTTGGATATGCAGATGGAGTAGATGTGGGCTCGGGCGCACCATTTCTTACCGAGCTTTTTGCCATCACAGGCGGTGAGGACGATATGAGCGCGGACTTTGAGGCGTTTATCGCCAAGATCAGTACTCCCGTCAAGGGCCTAAAAAGACGCTTCACCTCCCTCAAGGGCAGATTCAAGATTACAAGCTTCTCAGGAGCACAAGATAAAATCATTACGCGATAACCTCGCTTTTATCGAAAGGCAGATAAATGGCAACCACGAAACCAACAGGTGCAAAGGGCACCAGAGATATGACCCGGGGCGGAATTTATTCCAATATAATCTATTTTGCCCTCCCCATAATGCTAAGTCAGATCTTTCAACAATTATATAACACCGCCGACTCACTTATCGTCGGTCACTTTCTTGGAACAGAGGCACTGGCGGCGGTCAGCTCGTCGGGAACGCTGATATTTTTGTTAGTCAGCTTTTTCAACGGAACTGCCATGGGAGCAGGAGTGGTAATATCCCGCTATTTTGGGGCAGGAAGCCACGAAAACGTTTCAAGAGCGATACATACCAACATAGTTTTCGGACTTATCAGCAGCGTTTTTCTCACCGTTATCGGTGTGGTATTTACCCCCACATTCCTCGTTTGGATGCAGACCGCCCCCGACGTGCTCCCCGAGGCGGTAGAATACTTCAGATATTATTTTCTCGGCTCAGTGGGGCTTGTAATGTATAACATCTGCCGCGGCATTATGAACGCCGTTGGCGATAGCAAGCGCCCCCTCTATTACCTCATATTCTCCTCCGTACTCAATATCATACTTGACGTTTTGTTCGTAGGTGTATTTGGATTTGGCGTATGGTCGGCGGCTTTGGCGACTGTTCTCTCCCAGCTTGCGAGCGTAGTGCTTTGCATGATATATCTCTTCAAAAAAGGTAACGTATTTACGGTTGAAATCAAAAAGATGCGCATACACTGGGATATGTTCAAGGAGATCATAAAATACGGTCTCCCCTCGGGCGTACAAAACTCGGTCATCGCCTTTGCAAACGTAATAGTGCAGACCCAGATCAACGGCTTCGGCAAATACGCCACCGCCGCCTACGGCACTCACGCCAAAATTGAAGGCTTCGGTTTTCTCCCAATGACCAGCTTTAATATGGCAACCACCACCTTTATAAGCCAGAATTTAGGCGCAAAGCAATATGACAGAGCAAAAAAGGGCGCACGATTTGGAATAATCTCCTCCGTCTTACTTGCGGAAATTATCGGAGTGATAATATACTTCTCCGCACCGCTTCTTATTGGAATGTTTGATGACAATCCCGAGGTGATTGCTCTAGGTGTACAGCAGGCGCGCACCGCATCGCTCTTTTATTGCCTCTTAGCTTTCTCTCACGCCGTTGCGGCGGTGTGCCGTGGAGCCGGCAAAGCCTTTGTTCCCATGTTCGTTATGCTCTCTATCTGGTGTGCTCTCCGCATCACCTACATTTCCATCGTAACACATTTTTGGAACGATATCGGGCTTATCTACTGGGCATACCCAATAACCTGGGGAATCAGCTCGATAATATATCTGATTTATTATAACTGCTCGGACTGGATACACGGATTCGACCAAAAACCAAAACCGCATTTTAATCAATCCCGCGCAAGTAAATAAAATAAACGATGCCGTCAAGAAGCTAATTCGCTCTATGACGGCATCGTTTGATCTTTTTTGATTTTTTACACATTTGTAGGCGGAGCTGTGCGAAGATCTCCTAAATGATCGGTATTACTGGTATAAATGGCGGTAAATACGCCATCCTCATACTCAAAAAGACTGATAGAAGCATTCGCGGTCCACGGAATTTTTGCCATATCGGTTGCATCCAGCCCTGCGGCGGCGGTACATACCGAGCGGATTGGCGTTGCGTGGGTGGCGATGCAAACCGTCTTGCCCTCGTGCTTCTCCGCAATCTCCGCAAGGATAGACAAAACTCTGGCAGAAACCTCTTGCGGGCTTTCACCGCCCGTGCATCTTGCCCGACCTATATCCTGCTTCCAGATAGCAAACTCATCATGGTGTTCTCGATCAATCTGGTCGAAGGTCTTGCCCTCCCATTCTCCCGCAAATATCTCGCGCAGGCTTTTGGTGGCTGTAATCTCAAGACCCAAAGCCTTAGCAACAGGCACTGCGGTATCAAAGGCGCGATGCAGGTCGCTGGCGTAGATGGCGTCTATCTTTTCATTTTTCAACGCCTCAGCGCACTTCTCTGCCTGAGCCCTACCCAGATCGGTGAGCGGAATATCCGAGTTGCCCGCAAATCTGTGCTCGTTGTTTGCCACACTAAATCCGTGGCGTATCATTATAAATCTTGTTTTCATTTACTTCTTGGACTTTTTATTTTTGGCTCCTGCTGTAATATTTTTAGGCTGATAATTAAGCTCATTCACTGCAATTACGGTAACAAACGCCTTAGGGTCAACTCGCTTTATCTCGTCCATAAGAAGTCTGTATTCGTTTTTATCAACGATAACAACCGCCTCGCGGCGTGTTACCTTATCGTATGCACCGGTGCTTTCGTAAAGTGTCGCTCCGCTATGAAGGTCATGAAGAACGTAATCAACTATCTCGTCAAGCTTTGACGAGATAATGCAAACTCTGCGCTTGATATTCAATCCGAAAATAAATTTATCAACCAAAAGCCCGCTGAAATATGTACCCAGCACGCTTATAACCACAATTTTGTAGTCGCCGTTACAATAGAACACTGAGGTCAGAGCCACGGTAATTCCGGAAATAGAAACCGCAGTGCCAAGCCCCATTTTCAAATATTTGCTCATGATCTTGGCAACTATATCAAGTCCTCCCGATGAGGCATTCAGCGAAAAGAGTATCGCCATAGCGATTCCCACAACAAGAATATAGCAGATGGTATCGATCAGAGCGTCTCCTGTAAGCGATTGAAAGTTGGGGAATATCTGCTCAAAAACACCAAGAGATATAGGTACTACCATAGAAGCATAGACCGTCTTTGCTCCAAACTCTCTTCCTATAAGCAAAAATCCGAGTATCAGCATTATAATATTAAATATCAGGGAATACACCGAAATCGGGATCTGGGGGAAGAAGTGATTCAACAGCATTGCCACTGCCGAGCCGCTTCCTATAGCGATATTCATTGGCAACATAAAGAAATATATCGCCGCCGCCGCCAAAACCGCTCCAAAGGTTATTACTGAATATTCCTTTAAAATTCTCTTGAACATAAAATTATCCTTATAAATTAAACTATAATCATACACATAAAATTGAAATCAAAGTATTACGTTTAATTATATCACACTCATGCAATTTTTTCAATAGGTAGACGTAAAAAATAACGGCGAATCAATCGATTCACCGTTACAATATTAAATAATATTTATTGTTGCTTCGATCACACAGAATGGAAAAAGCATAGTAAAGTGTTACAAGACCCGCACTCAATATACCGCCGCCTATGATGTCGCTGAACCAATGCACACCCGAAAGAAGTCTGCCTGCTACCATAAAAACGATAAAAGCAACGATTGATGCCACCACCGCAACACGCAACCACTTAAATTTAATTCTTGAGCGCAGCTGCATTATCGCTGTCGGCATTACGCACATAACAAGCATTGTGGTAGAGGAGGGATAAGAGGTCTCAAGCACACCCTCTATCAAAACAGGGCGGTAATTTATCGAAACCACCTCAAAAAACAGATAAAATGCTATTACTACAGCATAAAATCCACCCAAAACCAGAATGCTTGGATCAACCCTCAAAATATTTTTCCTTTTTATCCACTGAACAAGCCCCAAGATCGCGAATCCAAACGCCACGGCAAAAGGAACAAGCCCCAGCCAATCTGTTACAGTGTAAAGCGTCGGGTTTACCCCTACAACATCGTGCACAAATCCGTTGACCGTAGCAAATCCCACCGCAGAGCCCTCGGGGCCTATCGCTCCAACGTCAACAAACTTAACCAACACCGTCCATAAAACAAACAACAAAAGCAATCCTCCACCAAGTACAAAATAACTTAAATTTCTCTTCTTCATTTTAAAATCTTCCTCTTCGTATATTTTGATTTCAACCAACTCTATTTTAAAGGAAGATTACACCAAAATCAAGAAACGAGGCGTATCAAGTCCGATACACCTCGTGTCGTTATCTTTTTAGTATAATAAAAGCCTTTATTGCCATCAAACTCAAGGCAAAAACCGCAGCGTAAGGGTGCAATCCCAATATAAATAGCAACACCGCCGCAAGACTAAGCCCCAAAGACACCCACTCCTTGCATATTATCCAAATCGCTTTTTGACAGCTTTGAAGAGCAAGAGTAAGGATGCCCCACACCGCCATAGCCACAACAACTGCAAAAAAAGCGATTTTTAAATAGGGTTGAGAGGTGCTCAAAGCTATCAGCGACACTCCGTTAACGATCCCATCTGCTCTTTCGGCGAATAAAGGCAAGATAATCAGCATTACCGAGCTTATATCAACAAGCCCCATCACCGTATCACGAAAGCTCTTCTCGGTCTGCTTTTTGTCCTCCTCTGCTACCGCTAAAAGCTGGTCGGATGAAAGAAGTTCGTCTACCGTCACCGAAAAATATTTCGCTATCGCCTTTAGCGATTCAATATTTGGGTATCCCCTGCCTGACTCCCACTTTGAAATGGCAGTCCTCGAAACGAAGAGCACCTGTGCCAGCTCCTCTTGGGTCATCCCCCGCTGTTTTCTTAACTCCTGTAATTTCTCATTAAATTCCATAAAACACAACCTTGATCTTTCAATATAAGCTCTGCAAGTGACCGCGCGCGCCCGACCTGCCCGACTTAACACAATTATTGTATCATAATTACACCACAAATTCAAGTGAAGAATCGTCACACTCATGTTTTCTGACCTATGCACACCTACAAAAGTGCAAAAAGCCCAATGCTTACGCATCGGGCTTTTATATTATTTCGCGATCAGATCCAACCCACGGATTTTGACAACGTAATGAAAACAAACATTGTCAGGACAGAGAGCAGAGTTCCAAGCGTGATGATCTCGCCCGCCAGCTCATAGTCCGCTTCATAATTTTGCGCCATGGCATAGCTGGAAACCGCGTTAGGGGTTGCGAAAACAGCAATAAGTATAGCCATTTCAAGCTGATTGAAGCCCAAAAGTGCCGAAATTGTGATCATAACAGCGGGAATGATCACAATTTTGCCCAGCACCGAAAGGCCCGAAAGCTTTATATTGCGGAGCATATTGCCGAACTTCAAGTCACCACCCAAAACCAAAAATGCAAAGGGGGTGGCGATAGATTTAATATTAAAGAGCGTCGTGTCTACCATTTCAGGAAGCTCAAAACCTATATAATTTCTTATCAGAGAGAAGATAAGACCCGAAACACCGCCGATGATCAAGGGGTTCTTGATAATTCCAAGCAAGGCGGACTTCAAACTTTTGCTTTTCGAGTCGCTGAATACATAAAGCGAGATAACGGAAAGCATGTTGATAACGGGAACGTAGAAGGACGCCAACACCGCCGCCAGCACCGCGCCATCCTGACCTCCGATACTTAGTCCAAGCGGAACTCCAAACAGCAAGAAGTTTGAGCGGAACGTGCCTTGAATCATAACGCCCATTCTCTTTTTGTCCTTAATGAACAAGGGAACGATGAGAAAAAGCACACCGCACAGCGCGCACGCACAAATGCAAGCATAAAGGATCAGCTTGCCGTTAAAAACCTCAAAAATATTTGCAGTTGCTACGTTGTAGAACAAAAGCACAGGCAAAAAGCACTTGAAGCAAAGGTTGTTTGCAACCTTCAAAAAGTTTCCGTCCCACAGCTTGAGTCTAGTCAGCGCATATCCCAGCATTATCAGCAAAAAGATAGGTACAACCACGTTACAGGAAAACAATAAATCTTCTATTAACATAAAATCACCTTTAGAAAAATTAATAGACATATTATAGCACAATACTTTTAATTTTGCAATAGGTATGTCAAATTTTGTTTGATTATATCACAGCGCATAAATACCGTCAAAGAGCTTTAATTAGCTAATAACAATCAAATAAGCACCTAAAAGCCGTCGCTTTCAATGTACTTCATTTAAAATCAGATCAAATATACCGTTTATTCCTAACGACACACGCTCGCAAGCGAGCTTGTCGAGGTCGCAAGCGACGCTCGCCCATAATCCGCGCAAGCGCGGAGATGGGGAGTTGGTGAGTCCAAGAGGGTGAATCAGAAAAAAGAGTAGGTCAACGACTTACTCTTTCACAAAGCGGCTCGAACCTAACGACTCACGCTCGCAAGCGAGCTTGTCGAGGTCGCAAGCGACGCTCGCCCATAATCCGCTCAGACGCGGAGATGGGGAGTTGGTGAGTCCAAGAGGGTGAATCAGAAAAAAGAGTAGGTCGTTGACCTACTCTTTTTTCTGGCTCCCCCTGTTGGGCTCGAACCAACGACCCCATGATTAACAGTCATGTGCTCTACCGACTGAGCTAAGGAGGAATATCTAAAGGTTGCCTGAACTCAAGCAACCTTGTTTGTGTCGGCTACGACCTATCTTTCCGGACCGTCTCCAGTCAAGTATTTTCGGCACTGCAAAGCTTAACTTCCGTGTTCGGAATGGGAACGGGTGGACCCTTTGCGTTAAAGAAACCGACTCTCTGCTCACCTTTTGGCAAACAGATCTTTGTGTCAGCGTTGACCTATTTTTCCGGGCCGTCTCCAGCCAAGTATTTTCGGCACTGCAAAGCTTAACTTCCGTGTTCGGAATGGGAACGGGTGGACCCTTTGCGTTAAAATAACCGACTGTCTGTCAACCTGACGGTTGACGGCAAGTTTGCTTTGCAAACTTGCTATGCCCCTATGGGCAATGTCAGCGTTGACCTATTTTTCCGGGCCGGCGCCAGCCAAGTATTTTCGGCACTGCAAAGCTTAACTTCCGTGTTCGGAATGGGAACGGGTGGACCCTTTGCGTTAAAAACACTGACTTATGATCTTCTATGATCATTGAAAACCGAATAAAGTATGTGTTTGGTTGGTAGAAGAAACTCAAGTAATTGTGTAAACTTGAACCTAAGTAGTTCAAGCCCTCGGACTATTAGTATCGGTCAGCTGAACACATTACTGTGCTTACACCTCCGACCTATTAACTCGTAGTCTACAAGTGACCTTACCTAGTCAAGCTAGGAGGGATATCTAATCTTGAGGTGGGCTTCACGCTTAGATGCTCTCAGCGTTTATCCCATCCGTACGCGGCTACCCGGCTGTGCCACTGGCGTGA
>JAZOMF010000092.1:0-3436 GCA_045653805.1 Eubacteriales bacterium | reverse complement strand
CCGCGCGCACGCGGCGAAACATCTCCTGCGGCGTGTTCTTTTTTGCTAAGCTTTTTTCTTTGCGCCTCTACTGCCAAAGAAAAAAGCGGGTAAGCAATTTAAAAAGGCTTTGTGTAGAAAGGGGAACCCCCCACTTGTGCGATTCTTCACTTCGCCAAGGCGAAGTACTCCCACCGCAAGCGGTCCTCCCCTCTGCCAAGCCTGCGGCTTGTCATTCACCCCTCTGTGGCGCTTTGGAAGGGTAAGGGAGTTTCGCGCCTTGCGAGGCGCGACCGCCGATCGCGGCGGCTCCGACGAGCTTTTGAAAAAGCTCGAGCAAAACTTTCCACAAGACAACGCCGTGGCGTTCTTGACACACCGATAAATCAAAATTTGAGCAAAAGAAAAAGGAAAACCTTTCGGTCTTCCTAATTTTCTTTGATTAAACTTCAGCGGGCTCTTCTGTGGGCTGAATAAAGTCCTCTGCATGAGTGAGGGCTTCATTATAAGCCGCAAGAACAGATTCCTCAAGCTGATGTCTGAACTGCGCGTTGATGGGATGCACGATGTCACGGTAAGTGTCATCGGGGTTCTTTCTGCTTGGCATTACAATAAAGAACTTTTCGCGGGCATTTATAACTTTGATGTCGTGAACTGCCAGCTGACCGTCGAAGGTTACGGAAACGATAGCCTTCATGGGGCCCTCTTCGAAAAGCTTCCTTATTTTAATATCTGTTATCTGCATTAGATAGTACCTCCGTTTCTTGAAACTTCTAACTATAACATTATAGTTGCCTTGTGTGATGGATATTCATTCCAAAAAGTGATTTTTTTGTGAAGAATTATAATTTTTTTGCGCTCTTACTTTGTCTAATTTGTTGTATTTTGCTATTTTTAGGATAAAATTGTATTTTAAGGAGTTGTATTATGGCTACACCTAATACTCATATCGGTGTCGATGGCATTCGTGAAATAATGTCGCGCTCTGCTACTAAGGATATATTTTTCCTTGGCGCGGGTGGCATTATGATGTCCTCTTTGGCTCTGCTTACGGCGAGGGCGGGTTTTTCGGTTCGTGGCTCGGACAGGGCAAGAACTGAACTAACCGAAAAGCTTGAAGCGGCTGATATAGAAATATTTTATTCTCACTCCGAGAGCAATCTTGGAGATAATTGCGGCGCGGTGGTATATACCGTTGCGGTTTCTCCCGATAACCCCGAATATGCCAGAGCGCAGAGAGAGAATATCCCCTGCATTTCTCGTGCCGACTATCTGGGTTACATAATGACCGAATATAAAAACCGCGTGGGCGTTGCGGGCATGCACGGCAAAAGCTCCTGCACCTCGATGCTTTCTCAGATATTCCTTGATGCGGCAAAGAAGGGAGAGAGCAGCGACCCCACCATCGTGTCGGGGGCGACATATGCTCCTATGGGGGGCGCGTACTATCTCGGCGAGCGCGACAATTTCATATTTGAAGCCTGCGAATATATGGACAGCTTTCTTGATTTTAACCCCACCGTTGCAATACTTCTTAACGAGGAGATCGAGCACGTTGACTATTTCAAGAGCATAGAGCAGATACGCGATTCCTTTACGAAATATGCGTCTTTAGTTGGCAAGGACGGCGTTGTGGTCTACAATATAGACGACCCCGATACCGTTATTTCCACCGACAGGGTAGAGACGAATAAAATAAGCTTTGGTCTTTCGGATCGTGCCAAGATTAGAGCGGTGAATATCGATCTCGACGTTTTCCCCATTGAGTTTGATGTGGAGATTGATGGAGCGCATTTTGCTCATGTGACTCTGCCTTCCTTTGGCAGACATAGCGTTTATAACGCCCTCGCGGCGATGGCGGCCAGTGTTGCTTGCGGACTTTCGCCCGAAACGATAGTTGAGGGTCTGGCAAACTTTAGGGGCGCAGGCCGCAGAATGGAATATAAGGGAGAGCTTGGTGGTGCGAAGATTTACGATGACTACGGTCACCATCCTACCGAGGTGGGGGCAACTCTCGCAGGTGCGAGAAAGGTATGCCGTGGCAGACTTATCTGCGTTTTCCAGCCTCACACATATAGCCGAACCGCCGCGCTTGAAGAGCAGTTTGTTTCTGCCTTTGCCGAGGCGGATAAGGTCATTTTGACCGACATATATGCCGCGCGAGAGGAGAATATTTACGGTATTTCCTCCAAAAAACTGGCGGCGACCATTGGCGAGAAGGCAATCTACGGCGGCGACCTCGATTCTATCGTCGAGATCATTAAAAATACTGCAACCCAAGACGATATGGTTATCGTAATGGGCGCGGGCGACATTTTTAAGGTGTTTGCAAAGCTTGGATTTTGATAATTAATTTTATAATAAAAATGAGAGAATCCTCGTTTGGATTCTCTCATTTTAGTTTTTCTGCTTATTGCAGATAAGGTGCAGAAGGTCCCGAGGGGTATTCGCCCATAGTGGTGATAAGCTCAAGCCCTATTTCACGTCCGCGAAGCACTGCGTTCTTGACTGCATCCGTGTCGCCGGTAAAGGCAATTATTACCTCGTTGGAGTGGCTTGTGCCGGAGTCGGGGGTCATATAGCGGGTGATTGTTACGCTGGCGCTTTTGACGGCGGCATCCGCCATAACAAGACCGATTGCCGCAGGGGAGCCTGCCATAAAACCAAAGGCGCGACCTACGGGTACGTCAAAAGCCTCAGATATCGCCTGACCTGCGCTTGCAGAGTATGCAAATTCAAGATGCCCCGCCGAGTTGATGTATACCTCGCCTGCGTTGCGCTTTGTAAGCTCAAGTGCGATCTCAACGGCACGCCGAGCGTCGCTTACGTCGCGACCGCCAACTACGATGTAGTTTCCGTGACCGCCCCAGCCCTTGGTGTCTCGGGGGAGCTCAACCGATATAAGTCTTGTATTGGTGTTTTTCACCGCCTCGTCTACGGCACAGATCTGTCCTGCCGCGCCGGTACGAGAACTTATAAGTCCGAGCGCGTGAACGTCGTCGGGTAGAGCCATCTTCTCACGAAGAGAGGGGTCTATGCCGGGAATGACGAGACCAACGGTGTCAAGCACCGTAGTTCCCACAAACTCGGGAAGTGTGCAATTTTTGTTAAAAATGTTGTCCATAGTTGTTAGTTGATAGTGTTTCAAATTTTGATTTATCGGGATGTTATAAAACTGAATGGTGCATCCTCATCCACCGCGTTGCGGTCCCCCTTCCCCTGCCTTGGGGAAGGCTTTGGTTTAACTGCGGCGCATCCTCAACTATAGCCATAAAACCTTTTCAAGGCTACAAATTTATGTTAAGTTCCGCTTTGGGTAAGCCTTCCCCAAGGCAGGGGAAGGGGGACCACGGAGTGGTGGATGAGGATGCACCGTTTCAATGGACTACATCCCGCTAAACATCAATTTAAGCATCAATATCCTTCATATACTCGCGGCCGTGAGCGGCGATGAACG
>JAZOMF010000091.1:0-1974 GCA_045653805.1 Eubacteriales bacterium | reverse complement strand
ACCTTCTACGGTAAACAAATTGGCAATCGTTTTAGACCGTAGGGGACGACGTCCTCGGCGTCCCGTGACGAATATTTTCAAATCAATGAAACGGCGACACCTCATTTGCAAGCAGATCGGCACCGCCCTACGGTTTTAGGGTGTCGTTATCCCATCGACAAATCAAAATTTGAAATCACAGGGCCAATATCCACTGTGTAAGCATCATAGTAAGGGGGATGGTCAACACTGCGAGAATCGAGGTCGTTCCTACCGTGAGGGAGGAGTAGCCCGAATCAAGCCCATAATTTTCCGCCATCATTGTTACCGAGCTTGCGGTGGGAAGTGCCGCCGCGGCGGTAACGAAGGTGGCGTATATTTCAAGTCCCTCAAAGGGGAGAATGAGAAGCAGAATTTTTGTGATGAGGCACACGATAACGGGGAATACCACCAGCTTGACAATGTTAAAATAGTAAATTTTACAGTTAAGGAAAATCTTTTTGGGGCTTTGAGTTGCTATCAGTGCGCCGGTTATAAGCACCGAGATGGGAGTGCAGAGATTGGTGAGATACTGAAGCGCTTGAGCTAAAAATTCGGGGAGCTCAAAGCCTACCGTGGGATTTTTTAAAAGGAAAAATATAAATCCTACGGCGCAGGGAATAGTGCCGAAGTTTACAAGCGCCTTGCGAATGGTGAGCTTGATGTCCTTTCGTCCGCGACCGATGATAACAAGACCCCAAGTCCAGATAAGGATATTGAAGCTGATGCAGAGGAAGGATGCCATAAACTGACCCTTGCCGGGCAAAAGTGCCTCGAAGATGGGAAATCCGATAAAGGCACAGTTTGTGAACATAAGACCAAACTCGGAGAGCTTTTGCTCGTCAAGGTTGATTTTGTTCTTTATAGGAATGGCAAAAACGAAGGAGATTACCGCCAAGAATGCGTGGAAAACAAAGCCAAGCACCAACATAATAAGTGCTGTTTTCAGGTTTTCCTCGGTGTATTCCGCGGTTGCCAGCGAGCCAACCAGCATTGCGGGCTGACCTATCATAAGGATCAGCTTTGAAAGCTTTTTTGATGCCACGTCATCGATTATCTTGACCTTGCGCGCGAAAAATCCCACAGCGAGTATGATAAATAGCGTTGCGACAACAACGTAAAGTCTATCAAAATTCATGTTTTGAGTGTCCTTTATCAGTTTTCTGAGATCTTTTCCTTGATCTTCTTAATGTCCTCGAGCATGTCCTCTTTCTTTCGGGGGTCACGGAGAACTGCGGCGGGGTGATAAACGGCGGTCATAAGGTAGTTACCCTTCTTGAACCACTGACCGTGCTCTTTTGTAATCTTGAAGTCGGGCTTGATAAGTCTCATAGCCGAAATTCTGCCAAGGCATACGATGACCTTGGGGTTGATAAGAGCTACCTGCTCTCTAAGATAGCCGATGCAGGCATCCTCCTCTGCGGGGAGGGGATCACGGTTTTTGGGAGGGCGACATTTGAGAATGTTGGCTATGTAAACGTCCTCGCGATTGATGTCAACGGCGTAAAGCATTTTGTCAAGGAGTTGACCCGCTCTGCCCACAAAGGGAGTTCCGGAAAGATCCTCCTTTTCTCCGGGTGCTTCGCCTACGAAAAGTATGTCGGCATTCTCGTTTCCAACGCCGAAAACGCAGTTAGTTCTGGTTTTGCAAAGCTCGCAATTCTCACATTCGGCGCAAGCCTTTTTCAGTTCATCCCAAGTCATATTTTTACCGTCCTTTCGGGAATTTACACAAAAATATATATTGAATTATATTATATCAAATATCTCCGCGATTTTCAAGAGCTTTTGTTAAAATTTGATTTATCGGGGAGGCGCGGGGATGCGGTTTCCGCTTTTTCGAGAAAAAGCTTGGCAAAAAGCTTCCACAAGAAAAGATTGAAGAAGTAGCCGTAGAGTAATAGCACACCGTGAGGATTTCAAGCGAAACTCTTGGGCTATCGTGTTGCAAGTAAA